>JARRRO010000078.1:2703-9297 GCA_037380645.1 Gammaproteobacteria bacterium
CTCATCATACCCTATGATCAGACCATGAAAGTCAATCTGCTCGGCGTGGATACCGGCGGCACGTTTACCGATTTCGTCCATTACGACGGGAGCCGGCTGCGCACCCACAAGGTCCTGTCCACGCCCGGGGCCCCGGAGCGGGCCATCCTGCAGGGCGTGGAGGAGATGGGCCTGGACCGGGACGGTCTGCGGGTGATCCACGGTTCCACCATCGCCACCAACGCCGCCCTGGAGCGCAAGGGCGTGAAAACCGTCTACATTGCCAACCGCGGGCTGGGGGACGTCCTCACCATTGGCCGCCAGGCCCGGCGAGAGCTGTACAACCTGCAGCCGCCACCCGAACCGCCGCCGGTGCCCGCGGAGCTGTGCCTGGAAACCGGCGGGCGCCTGGCCGCGGACGGGACGGTGCTGGAGGATCTGACCGAGGCGGATCTGGCCGAACTGCGCGCGGCCGTGGATCGGCTCAGACCCGAGGCGGTCTCCGTCAACCTGCTGTTTTCCTTTCTGGACCCCCGCTACGAAGAGTGCATCGCCGCAGCCATGCCGGAAGCGGTATTCGTGTCCCTCTCCTCCCGGGTCCTGCCGGAATACCGCGAGTATGAGCGCGGCATCTGTACCTGGCTCAACGCCTACGTGGGGCCGCGGGTGCAGGGCTACCTGGGGCGGCTGGAAGCGGGGCTGGCGCCGGCCCGGGTAGCGATCATGCGCTCATCCGGCGAGACCTGCGCGGCGGAACAGGCCGGACGGGAGGCGGTACACCTGCTGCTGTCCGGTCCCGCCGGTGGCCTCAACGCCGCCCGCTACGTGGGGGGGACGGCCGGCGAGTCGCGCCTCTTGAGTTTCGACATGGGCGGGACCTCCACCGACGTCGCCCTCATCGACGGCGACATCCGCCTCACCGGCAGCGGCCGCATCGGCCCGTATCCCGTGGGGGTGCCCATGGTGGACCTGCACACCATCGGCGCCGGCGGTGGCTCCATCGCCTACGTGGACGCGGGCGGCGCCCTGCAGGTGGGGCCGGAATCGGCGGGGGCCAGCCCGGGCCCGGCCTGTTACGGCGCCGGCGGCGAGCTGCCCACGGTCACCGATGCCAATCTGGTGCTCGGCCACCTGCCTGCCACGGCGGTGCTGGGCGGGGGCCTCAGGCTGGCGCCGCAGCGGGCTTTCACGGTAATGGCGGGTCTGGCGCGGCAGCTGGGACTGGAATCGGCCGAGGCTGCCGCCGCCGGGATCATCCGCCTCGCCAACGAACACATGGCCGGGGCGCTCAGGGTCATCTCTGTGCAGCGTGGCATCGATCCCGGTGGCTTCGCCCTGTTCGCCTTCGGCGGTGCCGGCGGCATGCATGTCTGCGCCCTGGCGGCGATGCTGGGGATCCGCCGTGCCGTGGTGCCCGCCGGGGCCGGCGTGCTGTCGGCCCTGGGGATGCTGGTGGCACCGGCAGGAAGGCAGCTCTCGCGCACCGTAGGTTGCCTGCTGGAAGAGGAGCAGGCCGGGGTGATCGCAAAGGTGCTAAGGGAATTAGCCGGGCAGGGGCGCCGGGCCCTGCGCGAGGAAGGGGTGCCGAATGGGGAGATCCTCGAGGAGCCCGCCCTGGATCTCTGCTACCGGGGCCAGTCCACTACCCTGACCGTGCCGTGGCGGACCGTGGTCTCGGCCCTCGGGGAATTCCACCGGGCCCATGAACGGCGTTACGGTCACCGCCTCGCGCAGCCGGTGGAACTGATCAATGTTCGCCTGGGATTGCGCACCGCCCGGCGCGAACTGGCCCTGCCCCGGGTGCAGCGAGGGCGGCGGCCGCGGCCGCGCAATGGCCGGATCCACGGCATCCCCGGTGAGGTCCCCGTTTACCGGCGCCAGGATCTGCCGCCGGGGATGCGCCTGGAGGGACCGGCCCTGCTGGTGGATGCCGAGGCCACCACGTATCTCGAGCCCGGCTGGCAGGCGCAGACGGATAACTTCGGCCATCTCCTGCTGCGGCGGTCGTAAGTTCGGGCGTAGACCGCCGCCGGAAACCCGGTTACGATCACCCAATTTACAAACAAGGTATTGCCATGCTGTCTCCATTGCCCGTCTGGGCGTACATCCTGATCACGCTGGGCCTGACCCACGTCACCATCGTTTCCGTCACCGTGTTCCTGCACCGCCACCAGGCACACCGGGCGCTGGATCTGCATCCCGCCCTGAGCCACTTCTTCCGCATCTGGCTGTGGCTGACCACCGGCATGTCCACCAAGGGCTGTGTGGCCACCCACCGCAAGCATCACGCCAAGGTGGAGAGCGAAGAGGACCCTCACAGCCCCCAGGTACTGGGGATCGCCAGGGTCCTGTGGCAGGGCGCGGAACTGTACCGCCTCTCCGCCAATGACGCACAGACCCTGGCCGAATACGGCCACGGCACTCCGGACGACTGGCTGGAGCGCCGCCTCTACCGGCGCTTTCCCAGCGGCGGCGTTACCCTGATGCTGCTGGCGGATGTCGCCCTGTTCGGGGTCATCGGCATCACCATGTGGGCGGTGCAGATGATGTGGATCCCCTTCTTCGCCGCCGGCGTGATCAACGGCATCGGTCACTGGTGGGGTTACCGCAACTATGAATCCCCCGATGCCTCCACCAACATCCTGCCCTTCGGCGCCCTCATCGGCGGCGAGGAGCTGCACAACAACCACCATGCCTTCGCCAGCTCAGCCCGTTTCTCCACGCGCTGGTACGAGCTGGACCTGGGCTGGTGCTACATCCGTCTCATGCAGTGGCTGCGCCTGGCCCGGGTAAAGAAACTGGCGCCGCGGCCGGCCTTCGATTTTCACAAGCCCCACATGGACCTGGATACCGTGCGGGCGGTGATCAGTAATCGCATGCACGTCATGGCGCAGTATACCCGCGACGTGGTGAGCCGCGTGGTCAAGGAGGAGAAGACCAGGGCGGATAAGGCGTCAAGGCGCCTTTTCAAACGGAGTAAGCGTTTGCTGACAAGGCACGAATTATTGATGGACAGCCGCGCCCGCCAGCGCCTCAACGCCGCCCTGGATCGGAGCCGCTCCCTGCAGGTGGTGTATGAATACAGCCAGCGCCTGCAGGCTATCTGGCACCAGAAGACCGCCAGTCAGGAATGGCTGCTCAAGGCCCTGCAGGACTGGTGCTACCAGGCCGAACAGACCGGCATCCAGGCCCTGGCCGACTTCGCCCGACGCCTGCGCGGCTATACCCTGGCTACGGCGGCGGCCTGACAGCGTGGTGCCGGTGCATAAAAAAAGCCCGCGGTAAGCGGGCTTTTTTGTACGCCGGGCGGGGAGCCCGTTCTATTTGATCTTGGCTTCTTTATAGATGACGTGTTTGCGGATCACCGGATCGAATTTTTTGATCTCCATCTTCTCCGGCATGGTCCGCTTGTTCTTGGTGGTGGTGTAGAAATGGCCGGTCCCCGCCGAGGAGACCAGCCGGATCTTTTCGCGTACAGCGGTAGCCATGACAGTCCTCCTTTATACCTTCTCGCCGCGGGCGCGGATCGCGGCCAACACCTGTTCGATGCCGTTTTTGTCGATGAGGCGCAGACCCTTTTTGCTGACGCGCAGGCGTACCCAGCGTTTCTCGCTCTCCACCCAGAACCGGCGTGACTGCAGGTTGGGCAGGAAACGGCGCCGGGTCTTGTTGTTGGCGTGGGAGACGTTGTTGCCCGTCATGGGCCGCTTCCCGGTTACCTGGCAAACTCGTGACATCGTCGGGATACCATTTATGCTGAAGAAAGGAAGCGGATTTTACATGGAATACCCCTCAGCGCCAAGGCTTTGGCGGGTATGGGGTGAGGCGGGAAAACGGGGACAGACCACGTTTTTCCCCCGGTTATTTTCGGTTTTGGATTCTCCTCCCGGAAAAAACGTGGTCTGTCCCCATTTTACCTCATAGCAGGCCCCGCTCGGCGAAGGACACCGTCTCGCCGTCGCCGATGACGAAGTGATCCAGCACGCGCACATCCACGAGGTTCAGGGCGGAAGTCAGGCGGCTGGTAATGCTGCGATCGGCCCGGCTGGGCTCGGCCACGCCCGAGGGATGGTTGTGGGCGAAGATCACCGCCGCGGCGTTGTGATGCAGGGCGCGCTTGACCACTTCCCGCGGATGCACGCTGGCCCCGTCAATAGTGCCGGTGAACAGCTCCTCGTATTCGATGACCTGGTGGCGGTTGTCCAGAAACAGGCAGGCGAAGACCTCATGGGGATAGACCCTGAGGCGCGCCATGAGGTAGTCGCGGGTAGCCCGGGGGCTGGTCAGCGCCGAGCCGCGCTTGAGGCTCTCCTCCAGGTAGCGGCGGCCCAGCTCCAGCCCCGCCTTCATCTGCACCACCTTGGCCGTGCCCAGCCCGCGCACGGCGGCGAGCCGGCGATGCTCGGCGTCCAGCAGCAGCCGCAGGCCGCCGAACTCCGCCACCAGGTCCCGCGCCAGGTCAACCGCGGTCTTGCCCCGGATCCCGGTGCGCAGGAAGATCGCCAGGAGCTCGGCGTCGGAGAGACTGGCCGCCCCCCGGTGCAGCAGTTTTTCCCTGGGCCGCTCCAGGTCGGGCCATTCGGCGATAGGCATGTGAACCTCCCTGTTCCGTCGTGATCCGTGTCATTACAATAATAGAACTTTTCCTGATGAAAATGCGGCGTAAAGCCAATTTCATGTAAACTTGGCCGTCATGAGCGCACTCGGTAACAAACGCATTCTCCTGGGCGTTACCGGCGGTATCGCCGCCTACAAGAGCGCCGAGCTGGTCCGGCGCCTGCGCGAGCACAGTGCGGAGGTGCAGGTGGTCATGACCCGCGCCGCCTGCGAGTTCGTGACACCGCTGACCTTTCAGGCCCTGTCCGGGCGGCCGGTGCACACGCGGCTGCTGGATCACGACGCCGAGGCGGGTATGGGCCACATCAGTCTGGCCCGCTGGAGCGACCTCGTCCTCATCGCCCCGGCCTCCGCCGATTTTCTTGCCCGGATGGCCCATGGCATGGCCGACGATCTGCTGAGCACCCTGTGCCTGGCCGCCGACGTGCCGCTGCTGGTCGCACCGGCCATGAACCAGCAGATGTGGCTGTCGGCCCCGACGCAGGACAATGTCAGGACCCTGTCCGGCAGAGGTGTGGTGATCCTGGGGCCGGGGGAAGGGGACCAGGCCTGCGGAGAGAGCGGTCCGGGACGCATGCTGGAACCCGCCGAGCTGGTCCGGGCCGTGGAGGCCCAGTTTCACACGGGACTGCTCGCCGGCAGGAAGGTCCTGGTCACCGCCGGGCCCACCCGGGAGGCCATAGATCCGGTACGCTACATCAGCAACCGCAGTTCCGGCCGCATGGGCTATGCCGTCGCCCGCGCCGCCCAGGAAGCCGGCGCCGACGTCACCCTGGTGTCGGGACCAGTGACGCTGTCGCCCCCGGATCGGGTCCGGCGCGTCGCCGTTGAATCCGCCGAGCAAATGTTCCGCGAAGTCATGGCCGGGGCGAAGGGGGCCGACATCTTCATCGCCGCCGCCGCGGTGGCGGATTACCGCTGCACGCAGGCGGCAGACAGCAAGATCAAGAAACGCGCCGGGAAGCTGTCCCTGGAACTGGCGCGCAACCCGGATATCCTGATGCAGGTGGCCGGCCTTTCGCCGCCGCCGTTCACCGTTGGTTTCGCCGCCGAGACCGAAGCACTGGAGGCCAACGCCAGGGCCAAGCTCGAGAGTAAGAAGCTGGACATGATCGCCGCCAACCGGGTGGGGCCGGGCCTGGGGTTCGACAGTGATGACAATGCTCTCGACGTCTACTGGCGGGACGGGGGCTTTTCGCTGGAAACCATGGGTAAGGAAAAGCTGGCTCGCCGGCTGATCCGGATCGTCGCCGAGCGCTACCATGCAAAGCATCCAAATCAAACTCATTGACCCGCGGCTGGGCAACGAATTCCCCCTGCCCAGCTATGCCACCGACGGCTCCGCGGGACTGGATCTCTGCGCCTGCCTGGAGCGGCCGTTGGATCTGGCACCCGGCGACAGCACCCTGATCCCGTCCGGTTTCGCCATGCATATCGCCGATCCCGGGCTGGCGGCCGTCCTGCTGCCGCGTTCCGGCCTGGGACACAAGCGGGGCATTGTCCTCGGCAACCTGGTGGGGCTGATCGATTCCGATTACCAGGGGCAGGTGATGATCTCCTGCTGGAACCGCGGTTTTGATACGGTGGCCGTGGCGCCCGGCGATCGCATCGCCCAGATGGTCATCGTCCCCGTGGTGCAGGCGGCCTTCGAGGTCGTCGAGGAATTCAATGAAAGCCTGAGGGGGGCCGGCGGTTTCGGCCATACCGGCCGGTAAACGCGGGGGAGAAAAACCCATGATTAAAAGTCCGGTTTCCTTCTGACCCATGAACCCGCGGACTGCACATCGGTTGCTGTTGAGCGCATGCATCGCCGGGATCTTCCTGGTGATGGCGGTCACCGGCTGGTATTTGCTTAACAGCAGCAGGCGCTCTCAGGAGGAAGCGGCCCGGCATGCGCTCAAGGTGCGGGCCCAGGAACTTGCCCAGCAGGCGGCCCGTCCCATTGTCACCGTCCGGACCAAGCTGGCGGCGCTGGCGCGGGAGCCCGGCGTGCGCGCC
>JARRRO010000079.1:0-7181 GCA_037380645.1 Gammaproteobacteria bacterium
CGGCAATCGCCGGCTGCCCCCGGTCGCGGCGCCGGCGGTTTTCTTCCCTGAATCTCGATTCCTGTTCAGAAACATCCGTCAACTCATTGTATCCATTGGCGATTTCCATACCTTTAATAAACAACTCGAAGCGCTCCGCCACGGGGACCTCACCGGGCCGGATTCGGGCCAGGGCGGCCTGACAGGCCGGGAAATCATACACCAGGCAGGGGCATTCCCGGCCCAGCTCCGGCATGACTTCGTGGCTGAACAGGAAATCCAGCAGCGCGGCCCTGTCCCAGCCGCTCCCCGCAAGGCCCAGGTCAAGGGCCTTATCCGCCAGTTCCGCGTCCGCGGCGCGATGGGGATCCAGCCCGGCGCCGGCCTGGAACACTTCGGCATAGGTCAGGCGCTCGTCCCCGGCCAGGCCCAAAGTAAGCAGCAGCGCGTTCACCTCATCCATGAGATCGTGGTGGTCGAAACCGGTGCGATACCATTCCAGCAGGGTGAACTCGGGCTGATGCCGGCGGCCGGACTCGCCGCCGCGGAAGACCCTGCAGATCTGATAGATGGAACCCGAGCCGGCGGCCAGCAGACGCTTCATGGCGAACTCCGGCGAGGTCTGCAGGTAATAGTCGCCGGCCGTCAGGTTTTCCAGGTGGGGATCAGGGTTGCCGTAGGGGGACAGTGCCGGCGTCTCCACCTCGAGAATATCCCGCTCCGCCATGAACGCCCGGATCGCGGCCAGCAGCCGGGCGCGCGCCTCCAGCATGTCCCGGGTGGCCGCGGGATGCCAGTCAGCGGCCATGGGCGGCGTTGTCAGTCGCGCACCCGGCCGACGTATTCGCCGGTGCGGGTGTCTATCTTGAGCACCTCGCCCTCTTCGATGAACAGCGGGACCTTGACCACCGCCCCGGTTTCCAGGGTGGCCGGCTTGCTGCCGCCGGAGGCGGTATCGCCGCGCACCCCGGGATCGGTCTCGGTGATTTTCAGTGTCACGAAATTCGGCGCGGTCACCGTCAGGGGCGAGCCGTTCCACAGCGTCACCTCGCACATCTCCTCGCCCTTCAGCCACTGGGCGGCATCCCCCATGACGGTGGCGTCCGCCTCCACCTGCTCGTAGCTGGCGGGATCCATGAGATGCCAGTGCTCGCCGTCGCTGTAGAGATATTGCATGGAAACGTCCATCACGTCGGCGCCCTCCACGCTCTCGCCGGACTTGTAGGTCTTCTCCAGGACCCGGCCGGTCTTGAGGTTGCGCAGCTTGACCCGGTTGAAGGCCTGTCCCTTGCCCGGCTTGACGAACTCGTTCTCGAGGATGGAACAGGGGTCCCCGTCTATCATGACCTTCAATCCGGTCTTGAATTCATTGGTACTGTAGGTTGCCATAACACTGAGCCCTCGAAATCATGGGGTGGCGTTGTTGAATGAAGTCCCGTCCGGCGCGGGATCGGGATACTGCCGGTCCGGCCGGCCCCGGTATGCGTGCGAAAGGCGCGTATGATACCTTGATTCTCATGGCGATTTCGAGTTGGCAGGACGATCTGCGCCGGAGCATCCGTGACCCCGGTGCGCTGCTGGATACGGTGGCCCTGACGGACCAAGCGCCCGCCCTGGCGCGGCGCGCCCTGCGGCAATTTCCCCTGCGTGTACCCCCGGCCTTCACCGCCGAAATGAAGGCGGGAGACCCGGAGGATCCGCTGTTGCGTCAGGTCCTGCCCGTCGCCGCGGAGGACCGGGCGGTGCCGGGCTTCAACGCCGACCCCCTGGGGGAGCACCGGCGACAGCCGGCACCGGGCCTGCTTTATAAATATCACGGGCGGGTCCTGCTGGTGGCCACCGGCGCCTGCGCCATCCACTGCCGCTACTGCTTCCGCCGGCACTTCCCCTACGCCGACAGCAACCCGGCGCGGGAGGTTTGGCGCGCGGCCCTGGACGTGATCCGCGGCGATGAAACCATCCGCGAGGTCATCCTCAGTGGCGGCGATCCCCTGACCCTGTCCGACGACGCTCTGGCGCGCCTCATCGATCTGCTGGAAACCGTTCCCCACCTGCAGCGGCTGCGCATCCACAGCCGCATGCCGGTGGTGGTGCCGGACCGGATCACCCCGGCGTTGCTGGCGTTGCCGGCCCGGACCCGCCTGCAGACGGTGGTGGTGATCCACGCCAACCACGCCAGGGAGATCGGCGAGGATGCGGGCCACTCCCTGGCGGCGCTGCGCGGGACCGGCCTTACTCTGCTGAACCAGTCCGTGCTCCTTAAGGGGGTGAACGACGACGTTGGTGCGCTGACGGATCTAAGCGAACGCCTGTTCGAAACCGGGGTCCTGCCCTATTACCTGCACATGCTGGACCCGGTGGCCGGCGCCGCTCATTGCCGGGTGGACGAGGCCCGCGCTCAGGCGATCATGAAGGAACTGCGTCAGCGCCTGCCCGGTTACCTGGTGCCGCGCCTGGTTCGGGAAGAAGAAGGTGAACTTGCAAAGACGCCATTGTGAGGGGCTAGTCGTAAATCGCGAATAGTAAATCGTAAGATCCGGAAAGCATTCGATTCACGAATTACAAATTACGATTCACTATTTTGCCTTGCTCTGTGTTTCTCTGTGGCTGTTCCTTTTCAGGCCATGGCCTGCAGGGCCGCGCAGAAACCGTTTGGGCCGCTGTTCAAGCTGCCGCACGTCAGTGATTGTCAGCAACCTCTCAGTCTATTTCTTGCCCGATAGGTAGTTGTTCCACCGCTTGGCAAAGGCCGCCACCGGCGCGCTGCATTTGGCAGCATAGGCCTTCACATAAGCATTCCTGTCAGGATAAGTCTTTATCTTGGCGGCGTGCGCGTCGATCATAGCCTGCATCTCCACCTTCAACTTCCCGGTTTCAGGATCTGCAAGGGAATGACCCAATCCGTTCTTCGTCTGGCCCGCCTTCAGCTCCGCCTTGGCCTTTGCTTCGCTGGCGTAGATGGCCAGCAGGCCCATGCCATACATCTGCTTGACCAAATCACTCTCCCCTTCTGACCTGAGCATATGCGCCAGAAAGAAAAAGTGGCCAGCACAGTCGCGCCATTCGACTGAGGACATTTCGTCTGCCTGAATATCCGCGGATCGCGCCGGAGGGACAACCGAGATTAAAGCGACGTACAGCAACAATGGAAGAATCTTCCTGACAAGCATCCGAATCTATGCTCCGTGTTGGTGTTCTCTCAGCAGAACCGTCGATGCAAGGATATAATGAAGAATAGACGCCCTTATTACCCGGGTCCAGCATTAGTTTGCCGTCAGAGCCCGCCACGGCGACACGCGCAGCTTCTAGGGTGTAACGGTCGGCTTTGGGTATCTGTTGAACAGGCCGATCGATGGCGCCAGGGACCTGCTCCATCTACTGCCACTACTACCTGTGAAGGGTTAATCATGAATGTAAGTCGTAAAAACCGTGAGTTGTTCGACTCACGATTTTGGCGGGGCGATTCGCAAATATCCTGTCAACCGGGAAGATCAAGCCATGGCTTGCAGGGCGGCGATGCGCTCGTCCAGGGGCGGATGGCTCATGAACAGGCGGGCGAAGCCCTCACGCACTCCTCCCGCGATGCCGAAGGCCTGGAATTGCTGTGGCAGGCGGGGCTGCTCCAGGTTGTTTTTCAGCCGTTCCAGGGCCGAGATCATCTTGTTGCGGCCGGCCAGTCTGGCGCCGCCGGCATCGGCGCGGAACTCCCGGTAGCGGCTGAACCACATGACGATGATGCTGGCCAGTATCCCCAGGACGATCTGAGCCACTATGGCGGTGATCCAGTAGGCGGGGCCGTATCCCCTCTCCACCTTGAATACCACCCGGTCCACCACCAGCCCGATGACCCGGGACAGGAAGAACACGAAGGTGTTGACCACTCCCTGGATAAGGCTCAGCGTGATCATGTCGCCGTTGGCCACGTGGGTGACTTCATGACCCAGTACCGCCTCCGCCTGATCCGGATTCATCTGCTCCAGCAGGCCGCTGCTGACGGCGACCAGGGCCTTGTTCCGGTTCATGCCGGTGGCGAAGGCGTTCATGTCCGGTGAAGAGTAGATGGCCACGTCCGGCTTGCCTATGCCGGCCTCCCGGGCAAGGCGGGACACGGTGTCCACCAGCCAGGCCTCGGAGCGGTTGGACGGCGAGGTAATCACCTGGGCGCCGGTACCGCGCAGCGCCAGCCACTTGGACACAGCCAGGGAAATAAACGAGCCGGTCATGCCGATCACGGCGGAAATAATGAGCAGGGCGTCGAGATTCAGTCCTACGCCCTGGCGGTCCAGGTAGCCGTGCAGGCCGAACACCTCCATGACCACGCCCAGAACCACGACCACGGCAAGATTGGTGCCCAGAAACAGCAGGATACGCATGGGTCGATTCACTCCCTAGAAAATCTGATCAAAATACTAGATATAGCCGGCGGGGCAAAAGTTCAATATCTGGAACGGGGCCGGAGGCCGGGGTTTAAAGGTAAATCGTGAATAGTGAATCGTAAGGCGTGAAGTATTTGACTGGCAGGAACCCTAGTTGGTTATTACTATTCACGATTCACTGCTTACGATTCACCGGTTGTTTGTCCCTGTGGCCGTTTTTTACCCGGCGGCCGAATCCTGATCCCTGAGGCAATGGATCGCCCGGACCTGGCGGAAGCCGCGGGGTAGGCGACCGGACTGGGCAGGCGCTTCAGTGCATATGTGAGGTGATGATCGGGCCAAGGACGATGCCGATGAAATCCTGGAGGAAGTGCATGGTCATCGGCGCTACCAGGCTGCCGCGCCAGATGTAGATCAGTCCGAAGATTAAACCCATCACACCCACGGTGATTACGCCGGACGAGCCCTCGTAGCCGTGGCCGAGCGAAAAGATAAACGCCGCCAACACCAGCGCGACGCCGGCGTTGCGTGTGATCGCCTGGAAGCGTGTTATCAGGTAACCACGGAAGATGATCTCCTCGGAGAAGGCAATCACCGTCACCAGCACGATCGCCAGCACAACCTCGAGGTCGCCATGTGCCGTCAGGAAGTCGGGTAGCGGAGTCGCCGGTGCCGAGAAACCCACACCCTGCAACCAGGCCTTCAACTGCCCGGCCAGAAAATTGAAAGGCAGGAAGAGCACGATGCCCAGGATCACCTCGCCCCAACCGCGCACGAACGTCACCCCGATCTTGCGCAGCGCCTCCCCGTTCCTCCACAGGAAGAAAAAGATCAGGCTCACGAGCGCCAAGTCACGCAGGATCACCGCCCAGGCCATCAGGTCGAACCCGATCCTGCCTTCCCCGGTGCCGAAGAACGAGAATACCAGCGAAGGCACGACGAGGAACAGGAAGACCAGAACCTCGATAAGCCGTTCGTGGCGCATGAAACCGGGGGGCCATCCGCCCGCCGTGTCCGTGGGTGATTTCGCTGATGAATTATCCATTTCGGCCGGGCATAAAAAGAATAAACATCCTCACTAGTGAACAGTCAGTTCCTGCCTATTCACCTGACGCTGACTCCTTCAGGCAGTGTATAGCCGAGACCTGGCGGAAACCGCGGGGCAACAGGGCGCCGCGCAGACCGCGTTCGCCGTAGTATTCGTCGATGTCCGCGGGCTTAAGGGTCAGGCTGCGCTTGCCGGCGGTCAGCTGCAGGGAATCCCCCTCACTGAAGACGGCCAGCGCCGCCACGTATTCCTCGCGCGCCTTCAGCTTCGCCGGCGGTATCTGCATGAACTTGAGTCCCTTGCCCTTGCCCAGCAGCGGGAACTCGGCGATATCGGTCACCAGCAGCCGGCCGGTGGAACTGACCGCGGCGATGAAGTCCTCCTCCGGATCGAACACCGGCGCCGGCGCCAGGACCCCGGCGCCCTTGGGGACGTTGAGCACCGCCTTGCCGTTGCGGTTCTTGGCGTACAGGTCCTCCAGACGGGCCTTGAAGCCGTAACCGGCATCCGAGGCCAGGAAGAAGATCGTATCGTTCTCCCCGATCATGACGCCCGCGAATGTAGCCCCGTCCGGCGGCGTGAACCGGCCGGAGACGGGCTCGCCCAGCCCGCGCGCCGAGGGCAGTGAATGGGCCGGCAGCGAATAGCAGCGGCCGGTGGAATCCAGAAACACCGCAAACTGGTTGCTGCGGCCCCGGGCCGCCTGTCTGAATCCGTCCCCGGCGCGATAGTTCAGACTTTCCGGATCGATGTCGTGGCCCTTGGCGGCACGCATCCAGCCCTTCTCGGAAAGGATTACCGTTACCGGCTCGGTGGGAAGCAGCGCCGTCTCGTCCAGGGCTCTGGCATCTTCCCGCTGCACCAGCGGGGAACTGCGGTCATCGCCGTATTTCTTGGCATCCTCCCGGATCTCTTTCTTTATCAGGGTCTTTAACCGCTGTTTCGATCCCAGGATCTGCTGCAGGGACTTGCGTTCCCCCTTCAGTTCCTCCAGCTCTCCCCGGATCTTGATTTCCTCCAGCCTGGCCAGCCTGCGCAGCTTCAGTTCCAGGAGCGCTTCCGCCTGCTCGTCACTCAGCTTGAAGCGCCGCCGGAGTTCGGCCTTGGGCTCCTCCTCCTCGCGGATGATGGCCGATAGCCCAGCCATTCCTTGAGGATGGTCCTGAGGTCCTTGACCCGGGGGCGACCGTCCACCCCGATCATGTTCAGGTTGACCCGGTAGCTCTTTTCCAGATCGGTGGTGGCGAACAGGTGGGACATGAGCTCTCCGGCGTCCACCCGGTTGGAACGGGGCACCAGCACCAGCCGTACCGGGTTTTCATGATCGGACTCGTCGCGTAGATCCTCCAGCATAGGCAGTTTCCTGGCCTTCATCTGGGTGGCGATCTGCTCCAGGATGCGGCTGCCGGAGGCCTGGTAGGGCAGCGCGTTGATAATAATATTGCCTTCCTCCTTCTCCCAGGTGGCGCGCATCTTTACCGAGCCGGTACCCGCCTCGTACATGGTCAGCAGCTCGTCCCGGGGGGTGATGACCTCCGCCGCCACCGGGAAGTCGGGCCCCTTGATGTGTTCGCACAGCTGGCGCACGGTGGCCTTGGGCTCGTCCAGGAGGCGGATGCACGCGGCCGCCACTTCCCGGAGATTGTGCGGGGGGATGTCCGTGGCCATGCCCACGGCGATACCGGTGGTGCCGTTAAGGAGCACGTTGGGCAACCGCGCCGGGAGCAACTTCGGTTCCTCCAGCGTGCCATCGAAGTTCGGCACCCAGTCCACCGTCC
>JARRRO010000080.1:0-6484 GCA_037380645.1 Gammaproteobacteria bacterium
GGAATTCCGCCGGGAATGCCACCAGCTGCTGGAGATAGAAGAGCCCCCGGCGGAGGAGGAACAGAATTTCAACCTGAATACGCCGGCTTCGCACTGTCCTTCCTGCGGGCACGGCATCACCGCCCTGGAAAACATTCCGCTGCTCAGTTACCTCTTCCTGAGGGGAAAATGCTCCGCCTGCGGCGCCCGCATCTCACCGCGCTACCCGGTGATCGAGGCGTTCAGCGGTGCGGTCACCCTGCTGGTGGCGATGCATTTCGGCGTAAGCCCCCAGGCTCTGCTGGCTGCGCTGTTGAGCTGGGCCCTGATCGCGCTGGGCACCATCGATCTTGAAACCCAACTGCTGCCTGACGATATCACCCTGCCGTTTCTGTGGCTGGGCATCCTGGCCAACATGTACGGCGTCTTCACCGGTGTCTATTCAAGCCTGTTCGGTGTCATGGCGGGTTATCTGTCGCTGTGGGCCGTGTACAAGGCATTCAAACTTCTCACCGGCAAGGAAGGCATGGGTTACGGCGATTTCAAACTCCTGGCCATGCTGGGCGCCTGGCTGGGCTGGCAGATGCTGCCGCTGATCGTCATTTTGTCATCGGCGGTGGGCGCCGTTGTCGGGATCGGGCTGATCCTGTTCCGCGGTCACGCCAGGGCGGAACCCATACCCTTCGGCCCCTATCTCGCCGCCGCGGGCTGGCTGGCCCTGCTCTACGGCGATACCATGATGTCGGCCTATCTCCACTGGGCCATGCCCCACGGCTTATGACGGCGCCATACCGCATCGGATTGACCGGGGGCATCGGCAGCGGCAAATCAACGGTCTCGGCCCTGTTCAGAAAGCTGGGCGTGCCCGTCATCGACGCCGACGTCATCGTCCGCAAGCTGGTGGAACCGGGGGAACCCGCCTACGAACAGGTGGTCGCACTGGCGGGGGCGGAAGCCGTCGCGCCGGACGGCCGCCTGCGGCGGGATCTGCTGCGGCAGGCGGTATTCGAGGACCAGGCCCTGCGGACGCAGCTGGAGGCCGTGCTGCATCCCCTGGTTTACAGGGAAATGGAGAAAGCCGTCTCGAAGATCACCTACCCATACTGTATCCTGAGCATACCCCTGCTGGTGGAGACCGCCGGCGGTGCCCGGGTCGATCGCGTCCTGGTGGTGGACGCGCCGGAGGAAGCGCAGATCGCACGGACCTCCGAACGCGACGGCGTCGCTGCGGATCAGATACGACGCATCATCTCGGCCCAGGCCGGCAGGCGCAGGCGTCTCCAGGCCGCCGACGACGTCATTGACAACAGCGGGGATCGCGAGACGCTGAAAAGGCGGGTACGTGAACTGCACCGTAAATACCTGGCCATCGCCGCCGGATCGGCCGGGAAAAAGGTAAACTGATACCATATTCGAGTGGTCCATTACGTCAAATAAGAGCAGCCCCTGAACGAACGAGTCAGGACATTTCTACGCCTGGAATTCCTGTTCAACATCATCGAACACTATCAGGACGGCATGTCGGAGACTGATATCCGCGTGATCCTGAATACCCTGTTCGATATCACCGATCTCATCGGCCGCACCGACATCAAGGGCGAATTGATAAAGGAGCTGGAGAGACAGAATACTTCTCTTGAAGCCCTGCAGGACAAGCCGGGGGTGGACACCGACAGGCTCAAGGCCATACTTGAAGACATAAAGTCTTATCTGTCGGAACTTCGCAGCGCGCAGTATCAGCCCGGACAGGCCATGCGGCAGGACGAGTTGCTGACTGTGGTCAAACAAAGAAACACCATGCCGGGCAGGGCCTGCAATTTCGATCTCCCCTCCTATCATCACTGGCTGCACCGATCCCGGGAAGAACATGCGGTCCGGCTGAAGGAATGGCAGCAGGACCTTGCCGTCATAAGGAACGGCGTGTTCCTGGTCCTGCACCTGATCCGCAACCGCGCCCGATCCTCCTCGGAAACGGCGGCGAAGGGATTTTTTCAACAGGCGCTGGAAGCCAGCGCCGGCTGCCATATGATCCGGGTCCTGTTGCCCGAAAACGCCGCCTGCTATCCGGAGATCAGCGGCGGCAAACACCGCTTCACCGTGCGTTTCATGGAACAGCCCGACACGGGGGCGCGGCCGACGCAGGTAAACAAGGATGTCGACTTTGAACTGCAGTGCTGCATGCCGTGAAACGACGATGTCCCAGCTGCGGCCGCCTGGTTCAGCCCAAGGCTGACGACCCGTTCCTGCCGTTCTGCAGCGAGCGCTGCAAGCTCATCGACCTGGGGGACTGGCTGAACGAACAGCACCGCATCCCTTCCGACGAGGCCCCGGACGACCTGTCCGACATCCCGGACAGCGACGACAAAACCCACTGACTGCTCGTGGCACGGGACTCGGAGCTCTCAGGTTATAACTCGGCGTCTGTCTTTACTTGTTACTAGTGACTATTCGTTCCACAGGGCACTGATCATGGCGATGCCGTGGGCGCCGTGGCGGCGCGCTTTCTCCAGGTCGCCGGGGGCCAGACCGCCCAGGGCATAGACGGGGAGGTTGGCTTCCCCGGCCAGTTCCGCGAAACGCTCCCAGCCCAGCGCCCCGTCCTCCGGGTGGCTGGCCGTGGGCTGCACTGGGGAAAGCACGCAGAAATCCAGTGCCAGGCGGCCCGCCTGCCGCAGTTCCTCCCGGTTATGGCAGGAGGCGGCCACCCAGGCGGCCCCCGCCGGCCGCGCTTCCAGCCGCATGAGTTCATGGCTGGTCAGGTGCAGGCCTCCCACGCCGGGTGAGGCCCGGGCATCGGTGCGGTCATTGCCCAGCAGGAGGCAGTCATGCCTGGCACAGAGTTCGGCAGTCCGCGCCACGACCCGTTGCCGCGCCTGCCCCGCCAGGTTCCGGCTGCGGAACCGGACCAGCCGGACCCCGGTGCGGAGAACACCCTCGAACCGATCCAGGAAGGCCTCCCCGTAGTCTTCCGCATCGGGGGTGATGAAATACAGGTTGGACAGGGAGACGGCCCTGATGATGCGGCGATTCGCCGCCGGGAACTGCGCCGGGTCCAGCTCCTTCGGAGCAGCCCAGCGGATCGGCTGTCCCTCCCTGCCCCGCGGCGTCCCGCCCCAGGCATCGATCGCCCAGACGTCCAGGGTTACCGGCCGGCCGGGGTAATCGTAGTCAAAACACAAAAGCGGACGGGCCGCGTCGACCCGGATGCCGAGCTCCTCATCGAGTTCCCTGCACAGGGCCTGCATCCGGCCTTCCCCGGGGCGGCGCTTGCCGCCGGGAAATTCCCACAGGCCGCCCTGGTGGGAACCGGGACGGCGCCTGGCGATGAGGACGCTGTCGCCGGTGCGGTTGGAAACGACGCCGACGGCGATGTGCAGCCTTGGTTCAGGCATGGCGGTGTTTCACATGGATCAGCTGCGGTATTCCGCATTGATGCGGACGTATTCATGGGAAAGATCCGAGGTCCACACGGTCTCGGCCGCCTCCCCCCGGCCCAGGACGATGCGCACCCGGATCTCGTCCCGGCGCATCGCTTCCCGTCCCGCCTGCTCGGTATAGCCGGGGTCCCTGCCGCCGCCGCTGGCGATGCAGACATCATCCAGATACAGGGAAACGCCGGTGATATCCAGCCCTTCCAGTCCGGCGCGCCCCACCGCCGCCAGGATCCTGCCCCAGTTGGGGTCGGAGGCGTAAAACGCCGTCTTCACCAGGGGCGAGGTGGCCACGGCATAGGCCACCGCCAGGCATTCCTCGCGGGTAGCGCCGCCCTCCACGGACACGGTGATGAACTTGGTAGCGCCTTCTCCGTCGCGCACGATGGCCTGGGCCAGGGTCATGGCCACGGCGTCCACGGTCTTCTGCAGGGCGTGCCGGACCGGGGAGTCGCCGTCCGCGATGGGCGGCAGCGCCGCCTCCCCCGTCGCCAAGAGCACGCAGGCGTCATTGGTGGACATGTCCCCGTCTATGCAGATGCGGTTGAAGGATTTCGCCACCGCCTCGCGCAGCATCCCGTCCAGCAGCTTCCCGTCGACAGCGGCATCCGTGGCGATGAAAGCCAGCATGGTGGCCATGTCCGGGCGTATCATGCCCGCCCCCTTGGCCACGCCGGTGACGGTCACGGGGGAGCCGTCGATGAGCACCCGCCGTGACACCCCTTTGGGTATGGTGTCCGTGGTCATGATGGCGCGGCTAAGGGCGGGCCAGTTGTCCTCCTGCAGCCCGGCGTGCAGGGCCGGGACAACCCCTTCGATCCCGGACACCGGCAGGGGTTCCCCGATGACGCCGGTGGAGAAAGGCAACACGGCCTCGCTTCGGCACTTTCCCTGTTCCGCCACCACGGCGCACACCCGCCTGGCGTCGTCCATGCCCGCCACCCCGGTGCCGGCATTGGCGTTGCCCGCATTGATGATGCAGTAGCGGACCGAAGACTGCCGCAGGTGCTCCCGGGCCACGATCACCGGCGCGGCGGCAAAGGCGTTGCGGGTAAAGACAGCGGCGCAGGCAGCCCTCTCCCCCAATTCAATCAGGGCGACGTCGGGGCGCGCTTGCGCGTAGATGCCGGCGCTGGCCGTGGCGATGCGGATCCCGGTTATGGCCGGTAATTCCTGCGGGGGGGTGAGGCCGACGGCCATCGGGTGCGGGACAGGTGCGGGCGGTCAGGCGAGCCGGCCGTGGCAGTGCTTGTATTTCTTGCCGGAACCGCAGGGGCAGGGTTCGTTCCTGCCCACCTTCCGCTCCTTCCTCACATACGGCGTCTGCTGCTGCGGCGGGGCCGCGGCGGCGGCCGCCGCCTCCTCCGCGCCGCCGGACAGGGCGTCGGGGGCGCTGGGGTGATTGAACTGCATGTTCTGGACCTCGGGGTGCCGCTCCACCGGCGCCATGTCCTGCTCCGTGCGGATCTGGACCTTGGAGAGTATCCCGATGATGTCCACCTTCATGTTCTCCAGCATCTCACTGAACATGGCGAAGGCTTCCTTCTTGTATTCCTGCTTGGGATCCTTGGCGGCGTAGCTGGTCAGGCCTATCCCCTGCCGCAGGTGATCCATGGCCATCAAGTGTTCCTTCCAGTGGCGATCCAGGACATCCAGCATGAAGTCCTTCTCGATACGGCGCATCAGGTCCGGCGGGACGAGTTTGTCCTTTTCGGCGATCGCGCTCTCCAGTTCGGCGAAGATCTTCTCAAGCAGGGTATCGGCGTTAAGGGTGGTGTCCTCGTCCAGCCACTCCTTAACGGGCAACTTCAGCCCGAATTCATATTCAATTGCGTCCGTCAGCGCCTTGATGTCCCACATCTCCTCCATGCTTCCCGGCGGGACGTGGGTGCCGATAATGTTTTCCAGGACATCCTCCCGCATGGTTTTGATGTCCTCGGAGACGTCGTCCTCTTCCAGAAGTTCATTGCGCCATTCGTAGATGACCTTGCGCTGGTCATTGGCCACGTCGTCGAATTCCAGCAGGTGCTTGCGGATGTCGAAGTTGTGCGCCTCCACCTTGCGCTGGGCGTTCTCAATGGCCCTGCTCACCATGCCCGACTCGATGGCCTCGCCTTCCTGCATGCCCAGTTTCTGCATCAGGGCGGAAACCCGATCCGAGGCGAAGATACGCATGAGATTGTCTTCCAGCGACAGGTAAAACCGGCTGGAACCCGGGTCACCCTGGCGGCCGGAACGCCCCCGCAACTGGTTGTCGATGCGTCGGGATTCGTGGCGTTCCGTCCCTATGACCCGCAGGCCGCCGTTCGCCACCACCTGCTCATGCAGCTTCCTCCACTCGGCCTTGAGCCGTTCCTGGGTAAGTTCGTCCGGATTTTCCAACTTGGCCAGTTCCGCCTGGTAATTGCCACCCAGGACGATGTCCGTGCCGCGGCCGGCCATGTTGGTGGCAATGGTCACCGTGCCGGGGCGGCCGGCCTGGGCGATGATCTCAGCCTCCATCTCGTGGAACTTGGCATTCAGCACCTGATGCTTGACTTTCTGCTGCTGCAGCTGACTGGACAGGTATTCCGACACCTCGATGGAGGCGGTGCCCACCAGCGCCGGCTGGCCACTATCCACGCATTCCTTGATGTCCTCCACGATGGCCTTGAACTTCTCCTTGGCGGAGAGAAAAACCACGTCCGACTGGTCGTCCCGGACCATGGGCATGTGGGTGGGGATCACCACCACTTCCAGGCTGTAGATCTCCTGGAACTCGTAGGCCTCGGTGTCGGCGGTGCCGGTCATGCCCGAGAGCTTGTCGTACATGCGGAAGTAGTTCTGGAAGGTGATCGAGGCCAGGGTCTGGTTCTCCGGCTGCACCTCGACCCCTTCCTTGGCCTCCAGCGCCTGGTGCAGGCCGTCCGAATAGCGCCGGCCCGGCATCATGCGGCCGGTGAACTCGTCCACAATGATCACCTCGCCGTCCTTGACGATGTAATCCACGTCCTTGTGATACAGGGCGTGGGCGCGCAGCGCCGCATTCAGGTGGTGCAGGATATGGATATTGGCAGGATCGTACAGGCTATGAC
>JARRRO010000081.1:0-6931 GCA_037380645.1 Gammaproteobacteria bacterium
AAATAAGATGCCTCATGAACAGGCATCTTTTTTGCTGCCCGCAGCCCCAGGGCAGCTATCTCCAGGATTGGTACGGCGAAGAGGGGCGCCGCGCCTACGGACGGGTGCTGCAGCAGGGCAGGCCGGGCACGCGCATGTACGTGGTCAAGGAGCCGGTGGGGCCGGTGGCCGCCTTCGCCCCCTGGAACTTCCCCCTGGGCAACCCGGCGCGCAAGCTGGGGGCGGCCCTGGGTGCCGGCTGTTCGGTGATCCTGAAACCGGCGGAGGAGACACCGGCCTCGGCCCTGGAGGTGGCGCGCTGCCTGCAGGACGCCGGCGTCCCCGACGGCGTCTTCTCCGTGGTGTTCGGTGTTCCCGCGGAGGTCTCCGGTTATCTGCTGGGCTCGCCGGTGATCCGCAAGATGTCCTTCACCGGCTCCATCCCCGTGGGCAAGAGTCTCATGGAGCTGTCCGCCGACAACATGATCCGCACCACCATGGAACTGGGCGGCCACGCACCGGTGCTGGTGTTCGACGACGTGGACCTGGACAGCGTCATGGATCAGTCGGTCACGGCCAAGTTCCGCAACGCCGGCCAGGTCTGCGTCTCGCCCACGCGCTTCTACGTGCACGAATCCCACTACGATGCCTTCATCCAGGGCTTCACCCAGCGCGTCGAAAAGGTCAAGGTGGGTGACGGTCTGGACGAGAGCAATGCCATGGGGCCGCTTATCCACGCCCGCCGCCGCGAGGAAGTGGAAGCTGTCATCAACGACGCGGTGGAGAACGGCGCCAGGGTGCATACCGGCGGCAGGCGCCTGGACGGGCCCGGTTATTTTTACGCCCCCACGGTGCTGTCCGACGTGCCGGAGACGGCCCGCATCATGAACGACGAGCCCTTCGGCCCGGTGGCCATCATCAATTCTTTCTCCAATTACGACGAGGTCATCGCCCGGGCCAACCGCCTGCCCTACGGCCTGGCCGCCTTCGCCTTCACCGATTCGGCCCGACGCGCCAGGCTGGTGGGGCAGCAGCTGGAGGCGGGCATGATCGGGGTCAACACCTTTGCCATCTCCGTGCCCGCCTCGCCCTTCGGCGGCATCAAGCAGAGTGGCCACGGCAGCGAAGAGGGTATAGAAGGCCTGGACGATCACATGATCACCAAATTTATCAGTGAAGCCTGACGACCGTAAAAAAATGATCACGCAAAGACGCCAAGGCGCAAAGAAACTCAACACAAAATATTCATAAAACTTTGCGTCTCAGCGCCTTTGCGAGATCTCTCAGTAATAAGTCAACGAGGAGGATAAAGTGAGTATTGAAGATCAGGTTAAACAACTGCAGCAGCAGGTACAGGCGCTTTCCCATGAAGTCGGCAGACTGCAGGACGCCAATGCCGTCCGCCATCTGCAGTACACATACGGCTATTACCTGGACAAATGCCTGTACGAGGAGGTGGTGGACCTGTTCGCCGAGGACAGCGAGGTGCGCTTCATGGGGGGCATCTACAAGGGCAAGGAAGGCGTGCGGCGTCTTTACATCGGGCGCTTCCAGACCAACTTCACCGGCGGGGTGAATGGACCGATATACGGGTTTCTCCTGGATCACCCCCAGCTGCAGATGATCGTGGACGTTGCCCCCGACGGGAAGACCGCCCGGATGCGCGGCCGCTCCATGATGCAGGCGGGTCGCCACGAAAGCACCACGGCGGCGGAGACCGTGCCGCGGCAATGGTGGGAGGGTGGCATCTACGAGAACCAGTACGTGAAGGAGGACGGCGTCTGGAAGATCAAGGTGCTGAACTACAATCCCTTCTGGCACGCTGATTACGAGACGGGCTGGGCCCATACCCGGCCGGAATACGTGCCCATGGCCGGTACTACTTACCCCGAAGATCCCAACGGTCCCGACGAGCTGATCAAGCCCACGCCCAAACTGTGGCCGCACACGGAGGTGGTTCCGTTTCATTACTCCCACCCCGTCACCGGCAAACCGTGGAAGGGCAAGGACAACTAGCGGCTTTTCCCATGACAGTTGTTTGTACGTGCACAAGATAATCTTTATAGATTACGGAAAGCACGCAATAATGGATCTCGCAAAGGCGCCAAGACGCAAAGAAAAGATATATTTATGTGTTGTTTTCCTTAGCGCCTTTGCGTCATTGCGAGATCAAGGTTTTTGGAAGTAAATGATTGTCTTATTTACCGATTACGGCTTGAAGGGCCCCTATCTGGGCGAACTGGAGGCGGCTATTTTCCGCTACGCACCCGGGGAGCGGGTCATCAACCTGTTCGCCGACGTCCCGCGCCAGGACCCCCGGTCCGCGGCCTATCTGCTTTCGGCCTACTCCCGCGGTTTTCCCGCGCGCACCCTGTTCTGCTGCGTCATCGATCCCGGCGTCGGCAGCGGCGCAGACAAGCCGGTGATCATCCGCTGCGGTGAACACCGCTTCGTGGGTCCCCACAACGGCCTGTTCGACGTGGTCACCAGGGACAGCGGGGAAGTGCAGTGCTCGGAGATCACCTGGCGACCGGAGAAGGTTTCCAATACCTTTCACGGCCGCGACATCTACGCTCCGGTGTGCGCCATGCTCGCCAACCAACAGCCGGTGCCCGGAAAATCCATTCCCTGGCGCCCGCGCCATGACTGGCCGGAAGATCTGTATCGCATTATCTATATTGACGGCTTCGGCAACGCCGTCAGCGGAGTGCGCGCCGCCGCGGCAGGAGAGGCAACGTTATTGCGCATCGGCGATCGAGACATCAAAAGGGCAACGACCTTCTCCGACGTGGCGGTGGGTGAGGCCTTCTGGTACGAGAACTCCAGCGGCCTGGTGGAGATCGCGGTAAACCAGGGCAGCGCGGCGGAGGCACTAGGTATCGGGATCGCTGCTGAATTCACTTTGTTCTGAAATGTGATCTCACCAAGACGCAAAGACGCTAAGAAATAATATATTTGTGATTTTGATTTCCTTGGCGCCCTTGCGCCTCTGCGAGATCATATTAATTTATAGCGGGCGGATGATGACGTCCTTGAGTACGGGATTATTGAAGGTGGTCCGCTCCCCGATCCTCGCCCGGCCGTCGGAGACGAAGCGGGCGGACAGGGGCTTGTGATATTTTTCCGACAGGCCGTGCAGGGTGCGCAGTACCTCCAGGATCCGCTCCGGCTTCTCATCCACGCCCACGGGGTAGGTGTCCACCCCCAGGCCGGAGTGTAGGGACAGGTAGATGTTGCGTTCCACGGGGAACTCACCCGCCTCGTATTCCGCCGCCAGCTGATAGTCCTCCAGGCAGGGCAGCATGATGCCGCACAGCCCCACCGGCCGGGGATTGTGTTTATATATAAATGAGGAGATGCGCAGCCAGGTGTCGGTGGTGACGCTGGCTTTCAGGCTTCCGTGCAGTTTTTTAATGAACGCCGCCAGGCTGCCATCGCCATCGAACAGCGGGGCGACGGAGGAATCGATGCCCAGGAAATCATTCTCGGTGTCCAGCAGGGTGCACAGGTCTGCCCAGGCGCGCCGCATCCTGCCCAGCCACTGATCCAGGGAATGGCAGCCGGCGGCCAGGTTGGTGGGCTGCAGGCCGATGCAAAAGCCGTTGTGCTCGCGGTGGGCCGAAGGGAAGTAGGGGCTGGAGGGGGCATTGTGGAAGGTGTAGGCGAACTGGAATGTCTTGGACGGCCGCTCCTGCATGAGACGCAGCAGGATCTCGATGTCATCGTCGCGGACGCCGCCGCCGGGATCCAGGTTCAGGGACAGGGAGCCCGCCTCCATGAAATCGCCCAGGATCGCCCGGGCGGCGTCGCGGTCCAGGGTGCCCAGACAGCCGGGGAGGTGATCGCCGCACAGTTCCATGAGGGCGGAAAGATTCCCGGCACCGCCGCACAGGCGTTGGGTCTGCAGGGTAAAGCCGGCTTCCTGCAGACGTGCACCCAACTCATGCAGCCGCTCGGCGACGGCCGCACCCGGCGCGTCGCTGAAGTAACACAGGCTACGGATGATCCTATCAGCCATGCTGCCGCCGGATGGCCTACTCTTTAAGTTTGTCCCGCAGCATTTCGTTGACCTGCTGGGGATTGGCGCGGCCCTCACTCTTCTTCATGACCTGGCCGACGAAAAAGCCCAGGACCTTGTCCTTGCCGGCGCGGTACTGCTGCACCTGCTCCGGATTGGCCGCTATCACCTCATCCACCAGTTTCTCTATGGCGCCCGTATCGGTGACCTGTTTGAGGCCCTTCGCTTCGATCACGGCATCGGCGTCGCCTTCACCGTTCCACATGGCCTCGAATACCTGCTTGGCAATCTTGGTGGAGACGGTGTTGTCCTTGATGCGTTTAATAAGGCCGCCGAGCATGGCTGCGCTCACCGGGCTGTCCTGGATGCCCCGCCCGTCACGGTTCAGGGCCGCGGCCAGGTCGCCCCGGATCCAGTTGGCGGCGAGCCTGGCCTCACCCCCGCCGGTCCCGACCGTCTCCTCGAAGTAGTCAGCGATATCGATGTCGCCGCTCAGATATTCGCTGTCCTGCTCCGACAGGTTCAGTTCGGTGATGAAGCGCTGGCGCCGGGCGTCGGGCAACTCCGGCAGTTCCGCCCGGATGGCCTCGATTTCCTCCGGTGTGGTCAGCACCGGCAACAGGTCCGGGTCCGGGAAGTAGCGGTAGTCGTTGGCCTCTTCCTTGGTGCGCATGGGGCGGGTCTCGCCCCTGGCCGCGTCGAACAGGCGGGTCTCCTGTATGACGCGGCCGCCGGATTCCAGGATCTCCTGCTGGCGCTCGATCTCGTACTCGATGGCCTGCTCGACGAAACGGAAGGAATTGATGTTCTTGAGCTCGGAGCGCGTGCCCAGTTCGCTTTCGCCCAGCGGGCGCAGGGAGACGTTGGCGTCGCAGCGGAAGGAGCCTTCCTGCATGTTGCCGTCGGAAATGCCCAGATAGCGCACCAGGGTGTGGATCCTGCGCATGTAGGTGGCCGCTTCCCGGGCGCTGCGCAGGTCCGGCTCCGAGACGATCTCCACCAGCGGCGTGCCGGCGCGGTTCAGGTCTATACCGGTGGCTTCCCCCAGTCCCTCGTGCACGGACTTGCCGGCGTCCTCCTCCAGGTGGGCGCGGGTGATGCCGATGGTTTTTTGAGTGCCGTCCTCCAGGGGGATGTCCAGCCGGCCGTGGCTGACAATGGGCAGCTCGTACTGGCTGATCTGGTAGCCCTTGGGCAGGTCCGGATAGAAATAATTCTTGCGGGCGAACACGGCGTATTCGGCGATCTCCGCCTCTACGGCCAGGCCGAAGCGTATGGCCATGCGCACGGCCTCGCGGTTGATCACCGGCAGCACCCCGGGCAGGCCCAGATCCACGGCGCAGGCCTGGGTGTTGGGGGCGGCGCCGTAGGCGGTCGGCGCGCCCGAGAACAGCTTGCTCCTCGTGGCCAGCTGTACGTGGATCTCCAGGCCGATGACCGTCTCCCACTGCATCAGTCGAAGCCCTCCGGGTGCCGCTTGTGCCAGTCGGTGATCTGCTGGTACTGGTGGGCCGCCCCCAGCAGCCGCGCCTCGCTGAAATAGTCGCCGATGAGCTGCAGGCCCACGGGCAGGCCGCCGGCGAAACCCGCCGGGATGGAAAGGGCGGGCAGGCCGGCCAGGTTCACCGACACGGTATAAATGTCGGACAGGTACATGCTCACCGGGTCGTCCAGGCGCTCGCCCAGCTTGAAGGCGGTGTCCGGGCTGGTGGGACCGAGGAGCAGGTCCACCTGTTTCAGGGCCTGCCGGAATTCGTCCCGGATCAGGCGCCGGATCTGCTGGGCCTTGAGGTAATAGGCGTCGTAATAGCCGGCGGACAGGACGTAGGTGCCGATCATGATGCGCCGTTTCACCTCTTCCCCGAAGCCCTCGCTGCGGGAGCGGCAGTAGAGATCGGCCAGGTCCCCGGGGTTCTCGCAGCGGTAGCCGAAGCGGACGCCGTCATAGCGGGACAGGTTGGACGAGGCCTCCGCCGGTGCCACCACGTAATAGGCCGGGATGGCCAGCCGGGTGGCGGGCAGGGTGATATCCACCAGGACGGCGCCGGCCCGCTGCAGCTCCTCCATGGCGGCCCGGATCACATCGCCGATGGGGGCCTTGAGATCGGCGCCGAAGAACTCGGCAGGGATGCCGATCTTCATGCCTTTCAGATCCGTGTTCAATTGCGCCGTGTAATCCTCCGCCTCCCGCTCCACCGAGGTGGAATCGCGCGGGTCGAAGCCGGCCATGGCGTTAAGCAACAAGGCGGCGTCCTCGGCGCTGCGGGTCATGGGTCCGCCCTGGTCCAGGCTGGAGGCAAAGGCGATCATGCCGTAGCGGGAGACCCGGCCATAGGTGGGTTTGAGGCCGGTGATGCCGCACAGGCTGGCGGGCTGGCGGATGGAGCCGCCGGTGTCGGTGCCGGTGGCCGCCGGGGCCAGGCCGGCGACGAGCCCATGGCGAATTCGTCCATATTGGTCTTGCCCAGGGTGACCATGCCGGCCCCGGCCAGGCGCTCCACCACGGTGGCATCATAGGGGGCAATGAAGGTGTCCAGCATGCGGGAGCCGCAGGAGGTGCGGACGCCGTCGGTGCAGAAGATGTCCTTGTGGGCCACGGGGATGCCGGTCAGCGGCGGCGCCCCCCCGGCGTCCAGGCGCTTATCCGCCGCCCCGGCCTGGGCCAGGGCGGTCTCCGGAGTGGGAGTCATGTAGCAGTTGAGGCGGTCGTTATCGGCCTGGATGCGGTCCAGATAGGCCTGGACCAGCTCCCGGCTGGAGATCTCCCGGGCCTGCAGCAGGCGGGACAGTTCGGCGAGGGTGTACTGATGCATGGTTGCGGGGCGTTAATCCGAAACGCTGCTTATTCAATGACTTTGGGCACGAGGTAGAGGCCGTCGCGGACCTCGGGGGCGATGGCCTGGAAGCGTTCCCGCTGGTCGGTCTCGGTGATTT
>JARRRO010000082.1:0-13702 GCA_037380645.1 Gammaproteobacteria bacterium
AGTTTTTTATCCCCGCGCCAGACCGGTTGCCAGATGAGGAACAGGCCGAAGTGAATAATCATCAGGGACCTGGACTGAGGGCTGCCAAAATTGATCCAGAGCGCGAAATGGATCGACTCCAGCATCAATACCAGCAGGATCAGCTCCTGCCTCTGTCGCAATGCCCGCATCAGCGCCTTCATGATGTCCCCATTAATCGGCCGATGGTTTTATAGTACTATATCGTCGCATAAGTTGAATCGTACAACGACGGCATGCATAAATCAGTAGCGGTCATCGCCTGGTATACCTTCCTGGAGGGTCTCCGGAACAGGGTGTTCGGACTGACCGCCATAGGTCTTATCTGTCTTTTCGGGCTGACCGAATTCATCGGCGATCTCGCCATCATCGAAACCTCCCAGATCCAGGCGCTGCTCATCGGCAGCGGCATGCGTATATTCACCGTCACCGTGGTCGCCCTGTTCGTCATCACCAGCATGACCAGGGAGATGCATGATAAAGGCTTCGAATTGATCCTGTCACTGCCGGTGGGGAGATCGACGTATTATTTCGGTAAGCTGCTGGGTTATTATGCCCTGGCCCTGGTCATACTGCTATTGACCAGCGCCCTGTTGACGGTCTTTTGCGGTGTCGCCCAGACGTCTCTATGGGCGGTTTCGCTGTTTTGTGAACTGGGGCTGGTCATCGCAGCCAGTATGTTATGTCTGTTTACCTTCAGCAATGTCACCGTGTCGTTTATCGTCGTGATGGTGTTTTATTTTCTGGCCAGAAGCATACATGCCATACAGTTGATCAGCGCCGCACCGCTCCTGGACTTCCATACGTTTTCCCAGGAATTCATGGACTTCCTGGTCAAGGCCGTCGCCTTTGTCCTGCCCGATCTGTACAGCTTCACCCGAAGCGAATGGCTGGTGTACGGCGTTCAGGGCAATGGACTGCATCACGTCCTGATCCAGACCCTGATCTACCTGCCTCTGCTGGTGGCGGCCGGTTTGTTTGATCTGTACAGGAAGGACCTCTGATGCATCCGGCGTATCATCCATGGCGACGCCGGCCCTGAGCCCTTGACGGCGCGTCCGCTGTGTTCCCGTCGATAAGATTGAAAAAAGAGAGGCCGTTGGGGGATGTCCCCGTGCCGGTAATGGTTGTGTTATGCGCTGCCCTGATCCTGCAGGTCGTCTTCCACGGACTGCAGCCCAAACCGGTGCCCAGGGTGGAGGCGCTCAAACCTCCGCCATCGGATCCGATCCTGAATCTGGCGAGTCTCGGCGAACAAGCCGCACTGGCCAGGATCCTGATGCTCTGGCTGCAGGCCTTTGACTATCAGCCCGGCGTCAGCATCCCGTTCAAGGCGCTGAATTATCACCGCATCATCCAGTGGCTGGGCGCGATACTGACCCTGGACCCGCGCAGCCAGTATCCTTTGCTGTCGGCAGCAAGGGTCTACACCCAGGTAGAGGACAACGCAAAGCGGCGCATGATGCTGGATTTCGTTTACCACAAGTTCCTGAAGGACCCGGACAGACGCTGGCCCTGGATGACCCACGCCGTGTACGTGGCCGCGCACCTGATCGGCGACAAGAAGCTGGCCCTCAAATACGCCAGGGCCATACGTACCCACGTCACGCCCGGCGCGGCACCGTACTGGGCCATACAGATGGAATTGTTCGTGCTCGCGGATATGGGCAAGGCGGAAAGCGCCAAGGTACTGCTGGGCGGACTGCTGGCAAGCGGCGTCATCAAGGATAAAAAACAGCTGGAGTTTCTGAAGCAGCGCCTGAATATGGCGGAACAGCAGGAGAAAAACAAAAACAAGCAGAAAGGCAGTGACAAGTCGCAAGCTGGCGGCAGCCACAAGCCAAAAGCGAGAAGCAGTTACAAGTAACGAGTAATAAGTCACCAGTGAAAAATTGCGTCATGCCGGAAACCGCAACGCGGTTATCCGGCATCCAGGTTTCGTTAACCCCGGGCATGGATACCGGAACACCCACTTCGTGGGTTTCCGGTATGACGGTAAGCTATTCTGCGATTCACGTGCCTGTCTCAGCCATTCCGGCAACAGCCGGGAGTAGCTTGGCTGGGATATTTAGCTGTTGAAATATCGACACTTTTGTTGACATACGGACATTTGCCCGGGGGTCTGGGCCGCTTTCATGGGATATTATCCTATAAAAAACAACAGGATACCTTATGTGGCATGGAATCTGCCTGGATAACAGGTGTCAATACAATGTTTGCAGTGCGGAGAAAGACCATGAAAACATTAAAACAAACGGGTTTCACCCTGGTGGAAATCGTGGTCATCGGCTTGCTGCTGGGGGGTATCCTTAAAGGACAGCAGCTGATCAACAGCGCCCGGGTCAGGAACCTGGCCGACCAGAATTCCGGCGTGCAGGCCGCCTACTACGGCTTTATCGACCGTTTCCGCAACCTGCCGGGCGACATGAAGCCGGCTGATGCCTGCTCGGCCATCGGTTCGGCCATCGACACCGTCAACAAATGCGCCACCCCCTCCTCCGCTCCCGGCGGCGACGGCAACGGGCGCATCGACACCGTGGACGAGGCGGCCGCGGTCTGGGCCCACCTCTCGGCGGCCAACTTCCTGAACGGCACCTACTCCGGCGTCCTGTCCACGCCGGGCAGCGCCACGGAATACCGCGTCTCGGCCGTCGCCGACGGCATCGTCCCCCCCAACGCCTTCCAGGGCCCCATCATGATTGCCCACACCCAGGACTACATAGAGGGCAACTCGGCGGCATCCATCGTCCGGCTGGCGTACTCCTTCGGCGGCAAGATCCCGGTGCCGCTGCTGCGGGACCTGGACCAGAAACTGGATGACGGCATCGCCGGCACCGGCGTCATGCGGGCCTCCGCCGAAAAGGCGGCTGCCGACAGCCACACCTTCGGCCCGATCGTGGAATGGACCAGTACCGGCTCGGCCACGGAAGACTGCTACGATAGTTCTTCCAACGCGAAATGGAATGTGGACAGCGCCAACCAGACCTGCAACGCGATCTTTCTCTACTGATCGCAGACATGCTTCATCACCCTGCAAGGCCCGTGCACGCGGGCCTTTCTTTTTGCCGTGACCGCTGACGCCCTCGCTTTTACCGGCGTTGAAAAGAGTTACGGCCGCCGCAAGGTGCTCAATGGCATCGATCTGGCGATGCCGCCGGGAGAGTATCTCGCCCTGGTGGGGGTCAACGGCGCGGGCAAGTCGACCATGCTGAAGTGTCTGCTGGATTTCACCGCCATCGAGGCGGGGCAGATAGAGATATTCGGCCGGGACCACGCCGGAACCGAATCGCGGTGCAGCCTGTCCTATCTGCCGGAGAAGTTCATCCCACCCTATTACCTGACGGGCCGCGACTTCCTCGCCTACATGGCCCGCCTGCACGGCGTTCCCCGGGAGGAGGGCAGGATCCGCGAGGTACTGTCCTCGCGGCTGGATTTCGACCCGGTGGAACTGGAAAAACCGGTACGGCAGTTGTCCAAGGGCATGTCACAGAAACTGGGGCTGGCGGCGTGCCTGCTCAGTGATAAGCCCATGCTGGTGCTGGACGAGCCCATGAGCGGCCTCGACCCCAGGACCCGCGCCTGCCTCAAGCAATACCTCCTGGAACTGAAGGGACAGGGCAAGAGCGTGTTTTTCTCCACCCACATGCTCGCCGACGTGGCGGCCCTGTGCGACCGCGTGGCCATCCTGCACGAGGGCGTGGTGCGTTTCGCCGGGACGCCGGCGGAATGCCGCCGGGCCTACGGCACGGAGGACCTGGAAGCCGCGTATCTGCATTGCGTGGGTGCCGTTACTGATACAATCACCCCTGACCCCTCACTCCTCAATCAGCCGTTGCAGTAAATCGCAGGCCTGCTCGTAGATCCCCGGGTGCTTGCTCTCCCGGGGGCCGGCGACGTTGAGGACCCGGATATGGTTCCCTTTCAGCCAGACCGCGACGGCATTCGTGTCCGCTTCTTCGTTCAGGTCGACGAGGAAGTGGGGTTTGCCGAGGCGACCGGCGTGATGTAGGGTCAGGGAAGTGCCGCCGTCCGGTTTGCCGCGGGACAGGATCAGGGTGCCGTCGGAATCCCGGACATTCCATTCCGTCCGCCGTGCATAGTCGTCCGTCCCCGTCTCACGCAGCCGATAGTGATCGTCGATGATACCGTCTTCCGCCTTCCTTCCCCTGGGACACCAGCCGCCGTGGGGGATGTGGTTGCGGATGGCAACGTCCAGCGCCGCCCGGTCGACGCCGGTCTGCCCGCCGGAGACGATCTTTTCAATCTTCATTTTGTGCGATTATACACAGTCCCGCCTGCGCGGCGGGGTGGAGGACCCCGATGCTGCAGCTGCTATAATGCACACTGCAGGCTACCCACATTGCACCGGTCGATGACATTGAGAATCGCCGTATTGTTCCTTTTGCTTTGTTGCAGCACCCAGGCTGCCGCGCGCATGTATCAATGGGTCGATCCGGCAACCGGCATCACCCAGTTGTCCGGAAAGCCTCCGCCGTGGTACCGCAGCGGGGAGGGCGGCCCGCGAGTGTTCGTCTTCGAGCACGGCAGGGTTATTGACGACACCGGCATCAAGGTTCCCGCCTCCGAGCGGGAGCAGCTCCGGCGACAGGCCCTGTTGGACGCCAATCGGAAAACGCAGAAAACCGACGAAGCGCTGCTGGATGCCAGACGCCTGCAGGATGCCATGAAGCAGGAGGAGGATAAGCAGCCGCCCGCGGAGAACGCGGCGCCGCAGTCCGGGCCCACCGCCGGAAGCCGTCCGCCGCCAAAGCGGAAGCCGGCAAAGTCCCCGCCGTCGACCGCGCAGGAAAAAGCCATGAAGGCCGTGATCTCCCGGTGGGAGAAGTCGCGCACCGATCAGGCCAAGGAGATCATCGGTAACCAGAGCGCCGCCCCGGACGCTGCGCCACCTCCCCCGCCGACGCAGCCCTAGGGCGTATGCGGCCTATTTGCCCGTAAACAGGCTCTTGATGGTGGCCAGCAGGGAGGCGTTCTGTTTCTTGACCAGCTCCCGCAGGGCCAGCAGCGAACGGTTATGGGGATCGATGCGCAGCCCGATGTCCACGTAGGCGGCGGTCCTCTGCCATTCGTTCCTGGCCATGGCCTGCTCCGCCAGCGTGGCGTAGTGGTCGGCGATACTGAGGATGCCCCGGATGGCGGTCTGGTTGTTCGGGTCCAGTTCCAACAATCGGGTGTAATAATAGTAGGCGTTGTCGTTGGGAGGATAGGTAAGTTTGTATTTGTCCAGGCTCTGTTTCCCCAGCCAGGTCAGCGCCTTTATCACCTGCTGCGTGGACGGCGACGGCGCGGATGATGAGGAAGGCGCTGCTGTGTTCCGGTTTTCCTTGGAAGCGGCGGCGGCCGCCTGCACCGCCAGGTGGATGGGACCTTTATCCAGCACGGTAGTGGTAGTTACCCGGTCGGTTCGCACGACAATAGGCGATTTCAGCCGGATCTCCACGTATTTGAGGCTGGAAAACAGGATCAGCCCGAGCAGCAGCAGACCGGCCAGGATCTGTTTGGAACGCCGCTGGCGATGTTCGAAGCGCTGCTTCGGCGTCATCTCCTCCGGCGCGACCAGGCCGACTTCCACCGCCCGCCGGCGCCGCTTTCTCTGCAGCCGCTGGATTTCGATGATCAGTTCATCGGCGTCGGCGATGCGCTCATCCCGTTTCTTGGCCATCATGCGGTTCAGCATGGGCTGAAATTCCGCACATTCCTCCGGCAGTGTGGGGATAGGCGCCTGTTTATGCTGGATGACGACGTCGATGACGGATGAGGAGCGGAATGGTTTCTCGCCCGTCAGCATCTCGTAGAAGATGCAGCCCAGGCTGTAGATATCGGCGCGGCCGTCCAGGGGAAAGCCTTCCGCCTGTTCGGGACTGACGTAATTGGGACTGCCGAGAAAAATGCCGGTCGAGGTCAGATCGGAGTCCAGGTTGACCTGTTTGGCGATACCGAAATCGGTCAGCAGGGGGGTGTTTTCATCCCGGAACAGGATATTCGCCGGCTTTACGTCCCGATGCACGATGCCGTGCTTGTGGGCCTCCCCGAGGGCGCTGCTGATCTTGGCCAGTAAGTCCAGGACCTCGTCGGCGGAGATGGGCAGCTCCAGTCGCTCCCTGAGATCACCGCCGTGGACGTACTCCATGGAGATGTCAAGAAGGTGATTGGAGATGCCGATGTCATAGATGGTGATGATGTTGGGGTGATTGAGCGAGGCCAGGATCCGGCCTTCGGTGATGAATCGCTCGGCCATGTCCTCGGCCTTGTCGGTCTGCAGCTGGTCCAGGATCTTGAGCACCACATGCCGGCCCAGAGACTCCTGGGTGGCGAGGTAAACGGTCGCCATCCCCCCTTTGCCGATCTCTTTCTGGATGATATAGCCTGGAATTTCCATGCCGTTGATTATAAATGTATTTTTTCGAAATATTGTCCTGTGCGGCCGGCCGCGGCCTCAGACTTGATCGGTGAACACATCCACGGCCTGCACCGCGGGGGTGGCGACAACGGCTGGTTCCGGCATTACGGCCTCCTCCGGTTTTTATTTGCCAATCGGGCCGGCTTCCAGCACCCGCGTGATGCGCTGGCTTGAGAGAGTAGCTTATAGGGATTTCCCGCGGGATAACAAGACGCAAATCACATCACAGCGCGCGGTCGGGAATGGCGCGGGGCGGGGTGTCCACCGGCGCCGGCGTACAGCCGTGGAATCAGCCGCCGACGGCCTGGGCGGCCTTGTGTTTAGCCTTGATGTAATCGGTGTGAGAGACGTACAGCAGGTCGGCGATCTTCCTGATGAAATATTCCTCGTACTTGTCGATGACGGCATCGGCATGGGCAACACGCCAGAGCATTTCGATGATCCCGACTTTCTCCTCGGGGGCGAGCTTGTCGTTGATGAGCCGGGTGAATTCATATAGAGAGGTGGCGTGGTCCACCTCATCCCGGGCCAGCTCTATGAGGGCGTCGGCCTCGTCTTTATCCAGCTGGAAATGCCGTTGTATCGCCTGTTCGATATAGCGGTACTCCTCCTTGTCCATGCTCGAGTCCGCCAGGCTGATCTCCAGCATCAGCACCGCCGCCGACAATTCGACGCTCCTGGCGCGCTTTTCGCGGCTGTTGCCGGGCTGCGGCAGACCGGAGGTAAAGAATTCTTTCAGCGAGTTGAACATGATTCGGCGTCGGTCATTCTAGTTGCTGCGCGAGTGAGGGATATACTGTCCGCCGCGAAAGTCCGCGAAATAGGTATCCACCAGCGGATGCATAACGGGCTCCACACTCTCATCCGGAGCGTTGTGCACCAGGACCCGGTACCAGGGGTTGTCCTTGGGCGGTCGGGTCAGCGCCATTTCGCTGTACCATTCCTCAGAGCCCATGAAGCAGGGATCCACGTCGAATATGACCCCGCGGTAGTTGAAAAGTTTATGGGAGATGAGCTGGCCGACGGTAAATCTGGCTTGCCGTGTTTCCATGCCCGGTCACCTGTCGTGTGATTTGGCAATTCGGGTATCATAGCAGAGATGCTGCCGCTACCGAATCCGAATAACCAATCAGGGCTCTACTGAATACAGCGTGCGAAACATACGCGTTTACGTTAATCAGCCCCTGTCCCTGGGACAGCCGGTGATCCTGGAGGAACGCCCCGCCCACCATCTGGGCCATGTCCTGCGTCTGCGACCGCGCGACCTCGTCCATGCCTTCAACGGCCGGGGCGGCTGTTATGTCGCGCGCATCGACAGGATCACCAGACGCGAGGTGGCCATCGTGCCCACGGAATACCTGGACGAGGAACGGGAATCGGCTCTGAACCTGACCCTGGCTCACGGCATCGCCCGCGGGCAGCGCATGGATTACACCATCCAGAAGGCGGTGGAGCTGGGGGTCAACCGCATCGTTCCCGTGCTGACCGAACACGCCCAGGTGAAGCTGGGAGCGGAGCGGCTGGAGAAGCGCCTGTCGCACTGGCATGGGGTGATCATCAGCGCCTGCGAGCAGTGCGGCCGCAACCGCCTCCCGGATATGGAAACACCTCTGGCACTGGCTGATTGGGCCGCGGCGGACGACAACGAGGTGAAGCTGCTGCTGCAGCCCGGTGCGGGGCCGTCACCGGGGTCGCTGGACATACAGCCGGCGGCGGTCACCCTGCTGTGCGGACCCGAGGGCGGCCTGAGCGAGTACGACTGCCGGCTGGCGGAAGAGGCCGGTTACCGGGCGGTGTCTCTGGGACCGCGCACCCTGCGCACGGAAACCGCGGCGGTGGCCGCGCTGGCGGTGTGCCAGGCCCTTTGGGGCGATCTCCGCTGATCCTGATCGAAAGCCTGCGCCCCGATTGCATGTACAAGTCCGGACAAACATCCGATAATTAATGAATGGCTACCCAACTCGTCCATCCTGTACCGCACCTGACCACGGCCCTCACCGGTCCCCTGCGCCACCTGGAGACCGTCATCCTTGAACGCCAGCCCCTGATAGAATCCTGGTTCCGCTTACAGTGGCGCGATACCCCGCCGCCGTTCTACGCCTCCGTGGACCTGCGCAATGCCGGTTTCAAGATCGCACCGGTGGACACAAACCTGTTTCCTGCCGGCTTCAACAACCTTAACCCGGCCTTCGAGGCCCTGTGCATACAGGCCATACAAGAGGCGGTGGAAAAGCAGGGCGGTAACACCACGGACCGCATCCTCATCGTCCCGGAAAGCCATACCCGCAACATGTATTACCTGGAAAGCGTCGGGGTGCTGCGGGACCTCATCGAAAAGGCCGGCTTCGAGGTACGCATCGGCTCCCTTATCGAGGACCTGCACGAGCCCATGACCATAGACCTGGACTCCGGCGGCAGCCTCGAGCTATTGCCCCTGGTTCGGGACGGCGGCACCGTCAGGGCGGGTGACTTCAAGCCGGACCTGCTGTTGATGAACAATGACCTCTCGGGCGGGCGTCCCGCCATCCTGGAGGACCTGGAACAGCCGGTGGTGCCGCCGCTGGGCCTGGGCTGGGCCAACCGCTCGAAATCGGTACACTTCGGCTATTACCAGCAGGTGGCCGGGGAATTCGCCGAGAGACTGGAGATAGATCCCTGGCTGATCGATCCCCTGTTCCGCAACTGCGGCGAGATCGATTTCATGAAGCGCGAGGGGGGGCTGTGCCTGCAGACCAACGTCGACGCCCTGCTCAAGCAGATCAAGAAAAAATACGAGGAATACGGCGTCGAGTGCAGGCCCTTCGTGATCGTCAAGGCGGATTCGGGCACCTACGGCATGGGCGTCATGACGGCGCACAGCGCCGAGGACGTGCTGGAGCTCAATCGCAAGCAGCGCACGCGCATGGCCACCACCAAGGAAGGGCGCAAGATTACCAAGGTCATCATCCAGGAGGGGGTGTACACCCATGAGACCTGGGGCGACACCGGCACCGTGGCCGAGCCGGTGGTCTACCTCATCGGTAACCATATTGTCGGCGGATTCTATCGCGTGCACGAGGAGCGCGCCGCCAACGAAAACCTCAATGCCCCCGGCATGCGCTTCGAGCCACTGGCCTTCGACGACTGCTGCGTATCCCCGGACCGCCACCAGTCACCCGACGCCCATACCAACCGCTTTTACACCTACGGAGTCATCGCCAGGCTGGCTATGCTGGCCGCCGCACGGGAAAAAGCAAACTTATAGTGAGGGGTGAGGTGTTAACTTTAGTTACAAGTAAAAGCAGATAGGAGACGCGTCTCACAATAATAAGATTTCTCGCTGCGCTCGAAATGACAGCGATTTAATTCACTCCTCACTCCTTACCCCTAACCTTCATTTTCCGGCCAGCTCTTTCACTTTCTGCCTGACGGAGCGGGCGTGACGGCGGCTGACGGGGAGTTTTTCCGGGGCATCTCGCAAGCCTATGAAGTAATTGCCGTCCTCTCCTTTTTCCAGGGATTCGACGTGGGCGACGGCCACCAGGGCGTTACGATGAATGCGCAGGAACTGATCGCCGAATTCCTCCTCAATGCTCTTCAGCGAGTCGTCGATGAGGGCCTCCCGTCCCGACCAGTACACAGTCACATATTTCTGGTCGGCCTTGAAACAACGGATCTCGCCCACCGGGATAAGCAGCAGCTTGCCCTGCACGACGGCGCCGATATGGGTGCGCGCGGCGGCCTGTTCCTGCAGCACGGCCAGTCTGGCCTGCTGTATGATCCGGGCGCGTTCCAGACCGGTGCGCAGCCGTTCCAGGCGGATCGGCTTCAACAGGTAATCGACGGCGTTGGCGTCGAAGGCCTTGAGGGCGTGTTCGTCGTAGGCGGTGGTGAACAGGACCGCCGGCGGCTGCGTCAGCAGGGTCAGGTGGCGGGCGGCCTCCAACCCGTCCATGATGGGCATGCGGATGTCCAGCAGGGCCACGTCCGGGTGCTGCGCCTCCGCGATCTCGATGGCCTCCAGGCCGTTGGTCGCTTCCAGAAGTTCGCACCGGTCGTCAATCTCCAGGATCAGGTCCTTCAATCTCTCCCGGGCCGGTATTTCATCGTCGACGATCAGTATTTTCATTGCCGTAGGGGATGGTCACGGTGACATGGTAATGGTCGTTCTCCCGGCCCGCCCTGAGCAGTCCCGCCTGCTCGAAGAAGGCGGTCAGGCGCTGGTCGATATTGTCCTGGGCCAGCTTGTTACCCCGGTGCTCAGGCCCGCGGCGGTCGGTCACGTCCGGGACCGGGTTCTCGATGTGGATTTGCAGGCGCTTCGTACCGGCATCGCCGTAGAGGCTGATCCTGCCCCCGTCGGGCAGCCGTTCGATGCCGTGGTAGATGGCGTTTTCCAGCAGCGGCTGCAGGATCAGCGCGGGCAGTGGCAGGTGGCCCGGCAGATCGTCTGCCCGCCAGTCCACGTCCAGGCGATCGCCCAGGCGCAGCTGTTCAATGCGCAGATAGCGCCGGCACAGGTCCAGTTCTTCCTGCAGCGTGGTATCACCGTGCCTGTCCTGCAGGCTGACGCGGAACAGATCGGCGAGGTCTTCCACCACCTGCTCGGCGGCGGCCGGGTTCCGGCGGATGAGGCTGGCGATGGTGTTCATGCAGTTAAACAGGAAATGCGGCTTGATGCGGGACTGCAGCGCCTGGAAGCGGGATTCCGCCTCGGCCACGATCTGCTGGCGGAGCTGGAATTGGACATAGAAATAACGCAGGGCCAGGGCCCAGACGATGGCGCTGATGCCCAGGATACGGAGCACGAACGGACCGTGGCCGTGGCCGAAATAATCCCCGCTGACCCATTTGTTCTGCACCCACCACGCCAGCTCGGCGACCACGAAGGTGGTGATCAGGGAGATCAGATAGCTGATGACACCTACCTGGTAATCTTTGAGGGCGTTCAGGTGTTGGCGGAAGATGCACAGGATGGCAATGCAGCTCAGGGCCACCCACTGGATAAACAGGGAGTACATGGCCAGCTCCACCAGGCGCTCCCGTTGGTAGGGCAGATGCGACAGGGTCAGGACGATGGCCAGCAGTTCGGCCAGCAGGACGACGACGAAGACGGTCCTGGCGCCGCAGAAGTCGGGCAGGAAGGAGCCGGAGGTCTGGTCGGGGCTGCTCATGGGATTCGGGGACTCGGGGGCGCTCGATTGCACCCGCAATAGGTTATACTGTCGACTGACATTTTCACCAGCGATTAATCCTGAAAATGGCATCCAAACCGACAAACAAAAAGCCCTGGGGCGGGCGCTTCAACGAGGCCACCGACGAATTTGTCGAACAGTTCACGGAATCCGTCTCCTTTGACAAGCGCCTGTATCACCACGACATTGCCGGATCCATCGCCCACGTGCGCATGCTCGGCAAGGTCGGGGTTCTAAACCGGCAGGACTGTAATACCATTGTCGAGGGCCTCGAGTCCATTCGCAGGGACATCGAGTCGGGCGCGTTCGTCTGGCGCAAGGAACTGGAAGACGTACACATGAACATCGAGTCGGCGCTGGTGGAGCGCATCGGCGACATCGGCAAGAAGCTGCACACGGGACGTTCACGCAACGATCAGATCGCTACCGACATGCGGCTCTACCTGCGCGAGGAGGTCGACGGCATACGGCGGCAGCTGCACGGCCTGATGACGGGGCTGGTGGACCTGGCCGCCCGGGAAACGGACACCATCACGCCAGGACTCACCCATCTGCAGGCCGCCCAGCCGGTCACTTTCGGCCATCACATGCTGGCCTGGTACGAGATGCTGAAGCGGGACGAGGCCAGGCTGGCGGATTGCCGGCGGCGGATCAACGTGCTGCCCCTGGGCGCCGCGGCCCTGGCCGGGACCAGCTTCCCCGTGGATCGTGCCCATACGGCGGAGCTGCTGGGTTTCGATGCGGTGGCGGGGAATTCCCTGGACGCGGTCAGTGACCGGGACTTCGCCGTGGAGTTCTGCGCGGCCGGCGCCATTATCATGATGCATCTTTCCAGGTTCTCCGAGGAACTGGTGCTGTGGAACTCGCCGCAGTTCGGCTTTATCGAACTGGGAGACGCCTATTGCACCGGGTCCTCCATCATGCCGCAGAAAAAGAATCCGGATATCCCTGAACTGGTCCGGGGCAAGACCGGCCGTGCCTACGGCAACCTGACCGCCCTCCTGACCCTGATGAAGGGCCAGCCCCTGGCTTATAACCGGGACAACCAGGAGGACAAGCTGTCCCTGTTCGACACCGTGGATACGGTCAAAGCCTGCCTGACGGCTTACACCGGCCTCATCCAGGCCGTCTCGGTCAACCGCGAGGCCATGCTGGCGGCGGCGGGCCGGGGCTACACCACCGCCACCGATCTGGCGGACTACCTGGTGCGCAGCGACGTCGCCTTCCGGGACGCCCACACCGTGGTGGGCAAGGTGGTACAGTACGCCCAGGACAATGACAAGGACATCGCCGAGCTCTCCCTGGAGGAACTGCGGCAGTTCAGCGACAGCATTCAGGAGGATGTGTTCGATTACCTCACGCTGCAGGGTTCCGTCAACGCCCGGGACCACGTCGGCGGGACCGCCCCCGCCCGGGTGGCGCAGGCCGCGGAAGAAGCGCGCCGCTATCTGCAGGAATTGGAAAAAAACCTGCCGGAGCTGTGACATGAAACGATTATTGAAAGTGCTGCTGGGCCTGATCGGCCTGCTCCTAATCATTTCGCTGGCCGCCATCATCACCCTGGTCAACGTGGACCCCAACAAGCACAAGGACTGGATCGCCGAGCAGTTTCATGACCGCACCGGTCGCACCCTGGCTTTGAAAGGCGATATCCACACGAGCTTCTACCCGTGGCTGGGCGTGGAGGTGAACGACGTCACCATGGGCAATGCCCCCGGCTTCGGCAGCACCCCTTTCCTGCACGCGGATCACGCCAAGGTCCGGGTCAAGCTGCTGCCGCTGCTGCAGGATAAATATGAAGTGGACACGGTCCAGGTGCGCGGCCTGGTGGTGAATCTGGCGGTGAACAAGGACGGCCGCAGTAACTGGGCGGATCTGGTCGGACCGCCCAAGGCCAAACCCTCACCCCTGCCCCTGGCCGCCGTCGCCCTCGGCGGCGTGGACGTCAAGGACGCCGCCTTGCACTGGGACAATAAGGCGACGGGGACGCGCTACGACATCACCCATATCAACGCCACGACCGGCAAGCTGGTGTACGGCGCGCCCGTCATGCTGTATCTGTCCCTGAAGGCACGGGCCAACCGGCCGG
>JARRRO010000083.1:0-6421 GCA_037380645.1 Gammaproteobacteria bacterium
TTATCCGCCTGTGCCGCTAATGCCGGAGTGATGCATGCAATCGACAGAAGCACCAAACAACCAAACGAATAACAGGTTTTCATAGCCTTCCCCCGAAAACGAGAGAAAATTCCATTTTATGGGCTCAAAGCCGTTTAACAAATATGGGCAGATACCTACATAATGTAGCACGGAAAACAAGACGGAACACGAGCAAAACCCCCATTTATTCAATCCACTTGTCACGTCCCTGAGTATTTTAGTCTGCAACAAACATTAAGACTTGATCGTGCGGACAGCCTTTAAACCGAAAAGCAGTTGGGCGGCAGTCAGAAGATAAGCAAGAGACCAGATCCCGGCCGCCGTCCAGAGCAGTTCCACGTGGCTGTCGGGAATAATGCCGGCAGCAAAGCGCGCCAGCGTGGCAATTGCGATAAGGCCAACTGACAGTGAAACCAGTGTTGCCTCTGCCGGGTCCTGCTTGAGGTATTGCAGGTTGACCCGGGTCATGACGCAGATGGACAGCGTGCCCAGGGCACCGACGGCAATGATGTGCAAAGCTGGTATAGGAGAGACGTTCGCCAGCATCAGGCCACCCAGCAGCACCAGCCCCAGCGCCAGCCAGCCGTAGCCGAGGCCCAGGCACCACAGATCCTGGTGTCCCGGTAATTGCCAGAGACGCCAGCGGAAGAGCCGCATGGCTACAACCAGGCCGCCGGCGCAGGCGGTGATCCCCGTGCCGTAGTGGCTGAAGGGCAGGAATACCGTAATGGCCGCGATAGCGAGCAGGATGATGATCGCCCCCTCCAGGCGCGGCTGCACCCTTTCCCTGAGATTTATGCCCAGTCGATAAAACGCGCCGCCCGCGGCGGGGGCGATGATGCGGCCTCCCATGAAGGCCATGAGCAGCGCCAGCAATAGGATCCCCGCCACCAGCAGTTCCAGCCGGGTAACCTGCCAGTGAAATGAGACGGCCGCGGCATAGGCGGCCGGAAGCAGGCACAGCGCCAGCAGCAACGGCATGACGGAGCGATTGCGCCATTTCTTGGCGCTGCGGAACTTCGGGACCACCAGGCAGGCGAGCACCAGTGCAAACAACGGGCTCAGCGCGGCGGCTGGGAGGCTGTGCGGAGCAAACATATAGCAGATGCGCGCCGCCAGCCACAGTCCCAGCAGCACGATGAGCGTGATGAAAGATGCCGAGCTCAGGAGATAGCCCGCCACCAGTAACAGGGCGAAACCGAACAGCATCTCATGGGCGTGGCCGGAGACCAGAAGTCCCGGCGGCCAGCCCGTGCCGCCGGTCATGGCGTGCACGGCCAGAGGCACCGACAGCGCCGCGTGCAGACAGGCGACGGGAAAGAAAATACTGGCGGCCTTGATCCGGGTAATCTGCATGGAAACCGATCGGTGCGATGGTTGGGGCTGTAGTCAGCTATTGTGCATGTTTGCGGCGAAGAAAAAACCAGGTCCGGACGCATCTTGCCCGGCGGGGCTTTCCATGTCATGGTGAAGCCGGTGGATGATTTTTGTACCACAGGCGGAGGTTGCCATGAACCATGATCCCGAAGGCCACATCACCGTGGAACCGAACTGCAGGCACATCTGTATCCGCAGTGGCGACACGCTTATCGCCGACACCCGCAACGCCCTGGAACTGCGGGAAACCGGCTATCCCACCCGGCAGTACATTCCGCGCGCGGATGTCGCCATGCGATACCTGCAGCGTTCGAAAATGATCACCCACTGCCCCTTCAAGGGTGACGCCACCTATTATTCCGTAAACATCGACGGGACGACCATCAAGGATGCCGCCTGGAGCTACGAGGAACCGATCGAGGCCATGGAAAAAATCCGCGGCCACATCGCCTTCGCCTCACCGAGGCTGCAGGAAACGGCCGGCGAGTGAGTTCCGCGCCTGCAGCCGCCACACTTGACTTACTCCGAAACCGGCGCCGCTTGTACGGCATTCGCTTCCCGTTTGCTTCGCTTCAGGAAACAGGCCGCGCCGACCAACAAGTACGAAAAAATATAAGCATAGAATCCCGTCCCAAGCTGTCCGAATCCGAAATTCAGGAACGTGAACCCCAGTACATAGAGCAGTGCCATTCCCAGGGCCGGCAGGTACCAGGCCGGCATCCTCCTTTTCAAAATCAGAAATGCGATCCCCAGGATCAGCACTACGTTGCAGATAAACAGACCGGCCAACAGGGCCTCTAACACTCCATTCATGAAACTCAGCGTGCCCGTCAGGATAAATAATGCCACTTCCCATCCACGCAGTGTAAATTCAAGGGAAGCATTGCCCTGGATTGCCGGCAAAAAATAGCTGGCAGTAAGCAGCGCAATGCCTGACCACAGGAGTACCGGGGCCACTGTATTATCTTTTGTTTCTGCACCTGCGTACCCGGCCCTGGTAAGTTTATCATCGCCCCTTTTGTTCCTTTCTTTTTTCAATAGGATGCATCCTGCTCCCAACTGTACAAAATGAATTCGCTGGGGCCTGAAGTGTAGCGATCATAAAATGCGCGGGCACGCTTGTTGAAGTGCTGCGTGATCCAGTGAATTTCCGGCCAGCCGCGTACGGCGGCGTGTTTTCGCAGGGTCTCGAAAAGGTCGTCGGCCACACCGCTGCCCCGGTACTCGGGGACGACGTACATGTCATCCAGGAAACCGATCTCGCAGCCACCCAGCGGATCGGGACAAGCACGAATATGCACGATCCCTATCGCCTTGCCACCGGCATCCCGGGCAAGATAGCCCTCGAGAACATGGTCGGAATCCAGCAGCCAGCCCCACACCGTATCAGCGATGGTGTCATCCATGGGGACCTTATAAAATTCTGCATAACCTTCGAATAATGCACGCCACTCGTCTTTATTTTTTTCAACAAGTGGTTGGATCTGGAAACCGGTCATCAATATTTTCGATGTATTTGTTCCATCCGCCCTCCCGAAACCAAGGTCAGGTGCTCAATCTATGCCTTATATGGTATGACATCCGGCACGATTCACTTGTATTTTCAAGGCGTATGGAAATGTCCCGGCAATTTCATCCATCACTCATTAAAGAAGAAATATTTCCGGGCGCGTCAATTCCGAAGCAATCTAGGTACGAACATAAGCTCTCGGCTTGATTCCCATGCCTTCCGGGATCCGCCATGCCGTAATAACGGCCAGTGCCACCCAGATGAGATCATAACCACCCAACATCGACGACACATGATGGACAAAGTAGTTCACAACGTCACCGGACAGAATTGACAGCTTCGCGGCAGCCATTTCACCGTATTTCTTCGCGATCGCTATTCCCAGGAAGTGGTAGAAAGCAACATATTTTCCGATGACGATGCCGGCTATGCTCGAAACAACAGCAAGAGCCTGGAGCGGCGTTCCTTTTCTTCCGCGGGCAAAAAATACAATAGCGGCTCCGGACAGAAGTCCGATAGCCCATGCTACAAACCCTACTTCATAACCGGTATATATGACAATCTCACCCCAGACAGCCCCGCCGATTACAGCCGCCAGGACACCTCCGATAACTGCCAGAGGAAGAATGTCAGTAGTAAACGCCTGCTCTTTCGCCGCACGCATTATTTCAGGGTAGATGACGTTAACCAGTTCCGAAGCCTGATTACCGGCAAGGCCCGTCTCTTCCAGTCTTGCAATAATCGTATCTTTATCAGCACCATCCTTTACCTGCTGAAATATAAACTTATTGACTTTCTCCAGCGCTTCCGTCTGGGAGATTTCATTCTCAGTTGTCATAACGTTATCCCCATGTTTGGATCTTGGATATCAGCTCAGATGATGAAGCATCTGCCCCGGTAAGCTTTAGTGTTTCTCATATCCCGTTACCGTACGTGTATGCCTGTCGAGCAGACCGAGAATTCAAGGGCTCCGGCCCGTCTTATCTGCAGTATAAATGTAAAAAAATGAACAAGTTATAAGTAAAGCGAGGCTTATAGCCACGCATGCATACAGCTAAACGTAGCTCAAAATAAGTAAATTCCCAGGTGATATTTTGGAAAATGGGTAATGCTGCCCATAAGCCAGGGCACGGGGATGGATGTACAGCATGAGGCAAGCCGGTGAATAAAACGGGGTCTGACCCCTTTTCTACAGGCTCACTTATCGTTGGACGAACGCGGCCAGGATCCGCGAATGCCACCGGCTTCGGCACCGGCCGGATGTTGCTCTGCCTGTATCGCCGCCTGATCCAGGATGGACCGGTTGGAAGGCAACAGTACTATCTGGAAATCGCTGAATTGCTTGTTAAGGACAATCTTGACCACCCAGATGCCGATAGGTATCCCCAGGATCATGCCTGCCAGTCTGCTGTATATCCTTACATGCTCAGCCTCGCCCATGATGGCGCCAATGACACCGATCACTATTCCAATCGGAAAAGTAATCAGCAGCGTAAATAAAATGCCGCGCCAGAGTAACGCCCACCAGACTTTGATTGCCCGCTTCCAGGTGGCATCCAGTTTCTCCATGATTCCCCTCCCCTTGCTGGATTTTAAATTTTATCAGTGATCCCTGTTTGCCAGGAGCCTGTTCTTTTGCAGCATGAGTGAAAACACCCTGATGCTTCCCCAGACCAAGATCATCGTGCCCACGACCAGCAGGAATTGAATGACATCGGGATTGTTCAGGGCCGGATAAAAGGCATGGTTTTTGGCGATAAACTTTGCGTACAGTCCCAGGGCGATCATAAAAGAGCCGGGAGATTCGAGAAGACCGGTTCGGATGATCTTCTTCTCGATGTCTTTCAGCTTTTTTTCGTTGTCGGTATCCAATCGGTTAGCCCTCTGGTTATCAAACGACATTGACTCTTTTGATTTCGCTTTCCGGTTACGCGCTAAGTGTGACTTCGTCCCCGATTCGAATGGCGCCGGTCGTTCGAACGTTGCAGTAAAGCCCAAGATTCTGATCAGCCTCCCTCACGATCGTGCGCAATATCGACGGATCCCTGGCGATGAGGTCGCCCTGTGAATGAATGGTGATGGCGCAGCGGGGCGAGGGAGCGTCGCAGGCCAGCTCCGCCTCCCCCAGCCTGATGTTCCTGCCGAGCCAGGTATTCTCGATCAGCTCCGGTGCCTCGCCCGTATCGATCACGATATTAGGCCGGAAACGCAGCGTGGACCAGTCCGCTTCCGGGTTCCGGGAGCGCAGGAACGCCAGCGACGAGGTGGTCAACAGCTGTACCGGCGTGACATCGAAATACGTCCCCGGCACGGACACGTATTTCATCAGGATATCAGGAAACTGGTTCAGATCGGGGATGGGCTCGCCGGGCTCGCGCGCGAACTCCTTCCTCAGGGATTCCTCGTCCACCGGCAACCGGCGGTAGTGCTCGGTGTCTTCCGGCGGCTGTATGGGCCAGACGGAGACGGATTTGCCCACCAGTTCGGACAGCCTTCCGTGTATCTCGCCGGAATCACTGGCCAACTGCGTCCCGTCCGGCAGGGTAATCATGGCCGCCGGATACGGTTCGCCCCGGGGCTCCGTCAGGTATTCTGCGGTGCAATCCAGCAGTCCCGGCATGGTGCGGCCGCTGCGGATCTCCTTGACGGTATCATCCCTGACCGCCCACCCCCTGTCTCCCGTCAGGCCCTTGCCGCTTATCATGCATTGGTCGAGACGTTCGCCACGCATTGATTTAACCGGGTAGCGCCAGATCTCCTTAACGGTTCCAATGACTGTCATTTCTACCCTCCCCCACTAATATTATGGACAGATTCGATTTTTTACTCTGACCCCAATTATTTCGGTCAGGACATAAGAACACGGCCGCCTCAATGATGCTGGTGGTGTTCACCGCCCTCCTCCATGGCGCGCATCATCTCCGGCCCGCCGGTGCGCCTGTAACGCAGATACAGCCAGCCGGCGAGCAGCAGCATGAGGATGTTGAGCACGGTAGTATAGTTGAACGAGAACGCGGCATGGCCCACATCGGCGCTGCGTCCGGTCGGAACCCAGCCGAAGGCACCGAACAGGACCTCCACGGCCAGCGCCGCCATGACCATGGTGGCGTAGAAGGTGGCGAACAGGAACAGGCTCATGCGCAGGCCGTAATACTTCCGGTAGATATTCAGTATGGGCAGGATAATGAGATCGCCGAAGATGAAGGCCACCACGCCGCCGAAGCTGATGCCACCGTTCCACAGCACCGCCGCCAGCGGCACGTTGCCGATGGAACACGTGAACGAGGCGATGGCGATCAGCGGTCCGACTACGGGACCCCAGAGCTTGGACAGCACCGGATCGTCGGTCAGGAAGGCCGCGTGCCAGAAACTATCCGGCACCAGGGCCCCGAGGGTGCCGGAGATAAGCAGGCCCACGGCGATGTCTTTCCACAGCATGGACCAGTTCATGACGAAGTAATGGCTGATGGCCGTCCAGCCCTCCCCCGAGGTCAACCGTTCCCGCCATGTCCC
>JARRRO010000084.1:0-6406 GCA_037380645.1 Gammaproteobacteria bacterium
GTCATTGGGGGCGCGACGGGACCGGCCGGACACCGGGTGCAGGCCGGCGGAAACCAGAACGGCGATCTCAAGCATCTTCCGGGTCCCCTCCAGTCAACAAATCAAGGAGCGCGGGCATGAGCGCCTGGACGTCGGCAACCACCCCCAGGTCAGCCCGCTTGAGGATCTCGGCGCCGGCATCGGTATTCACGGCGACGACGTGTTCACAGTCGGCGATGCCCTGCAGGTGCTGGGGCGCACCGGAGATCCCCAGAGCCAGGTAGCAGCGCGCCGACGCCAGGCTTCCCGAGGCCCCGATCTGGCGATCGCGCGTGAGCGCTCCGGCGTCGCAGACCACCCGGGTGCCTCCCTCGCTGGCGCCCAGCGCCGCCGCCAAGGCGTGGAAGGCCACCCAGTCGCTGACCCCGTTGCCCGCGCTGACGATGAATTCCGCCTCGGTCAGCGGCACGCCGGCCGGGTCCACCGGCAGTTCCCCCAGATCGGTGATGCGCGAAGTCATCCCATCCGGGGCCGGGGCGTCCAGAAGGCGGGCCTCGTGCACGGCGCCGGTCACCGGCTCGACGGCGTCCGGGGCGATGAGCAGTACCCGCGGCGGCGGCCGTTCGAATTCAACCCGATCGCCGTCGCCGCGGCTGAAAATACGGTCGGGGGTCAGGGCCTGGATCCGGGTCGCCGGCAGCTCGCCCAGGCCGGCAGCGAAGCGTCGCCCCAGATCCGCCCCGCCGTCCGGGCTTTCCGCAAACACGACGTGGCGCGCCCCGAGACTGTCGGCGGCGGCGCGTACCGCCGCCGCGCGGTATTCCGGCCCATAATCATCACCCCAGCCGGTTCCGGCCAGCATGACCCGGTCGGCGCCGGCGACCCCCAGTTCGGCCACTGTGCCAAAGGCAATCGCCACCACCGCCCCGCCGCCGGCGTCCGCCAGGCGCCGGGCCGCGCCCAGGACAGCCCGATCATGGACGGACAGACGTCCGTCCGCGAGATCCGGGACGGCCAGCACCCAATAGGCGGGGTCGTCGATGATTACCGTTTCCCGGCCCCCGCCGGGCAGCGGGCGTTCCGGCGCCGCAGTCTCCTCCACCGGCCGCAGCGGCCGCGCGCGGTCTATGCGCGGGTTTTTCCCCGCCGGCGCGGCGGGGCCGCGATCGGCTCGTGGGTCACGGCGCAGGCGCGACGGTGTCTGCTCCTCCTGCGCCTGCGGCGACTGGATCTCGGCCCGCGGGTCACGCCGCTGGCGCCGGCCGTCGCCCGGTTGGCGTCGGGTGCGCCGGGGCAGACTACTCATTCGCCTTCCCCCACGGCGTCCGCCAGCAGTTCGGCAACGTCGGCCACCCGGGGCCGGGGCGGCACCACCCCTTCCAGCATCACGGCGCAGTTGGGACAGGCCACCGCCACGGTATGCGCCCCGGTGTCGCGGATCTGATCCATGCGCACGTCCGGGATGCGGCGCTTGCCGGGAACGTCCGTGTAACTGGCGCCGCCGCCCCAACCGCAGCACAGGGAGCGCGGACCGGACCGGGGCATCTCGCGCACGTCATCCGCGACGGCGGCGAGGAGCTCCCGGGGTGCGTCGAATTCCCGGTTGTAGCGGCCGAGATAGCAGGGATCGTGATAGGTCACGCTGATACCGGCGGATTTTCCAGGCTGCAGGCGGCCTTCCCGCACCAGGCGCGCCAGCAGGGTAGTATGGTGCTCGACGGCAAAGCGGCCGCCGAGGTCGGGATATTCGTTCCTGAGGGTATGCAGGGCGTGGGGATCCGCGGTGACGATGCATTCAAAGCGGCGCTTCTGCAGCGCGGCGATGTTGCGGCGAGCCAGGTCCTGGAACACGGCCTCGTCACCCAGGCGACGCGCCAGGTGCCCGCAATCCAGCTCCGCTTCCCCCAGCACCGCGAAGTCCACCTGCGCCCGGCGCAGCAGTTTCACCAGCGCCCGCAGCGTCCCCTGGCTGCGGAGTTCGAAGCCCCCCTCGCCTATCCACAGCAGCACCTCGCAGTTCCCCCCTTCTTCCAGCACCGGCAGGCGCAGGTCCACCCCCCAGTCCAGGCGCGCTTTCAGCGCCCGCCCGCTGACGGTATCGGTGGCCTGCAGTTCCTCCAGCACGCCGGCGGCCTTGCCCGGCGTGGCGCCCAGCTCCAGGGTCTGGTGTCGGCGCAGATCCAGCACCGCATCTACGTGTTCGATCATCATGGGGCATTCGTACACGCAGGCCAGGCAGGTGGTACAGGCCCAGAGTGTATCCGGGTGCACCATGGACCCGATGACGGGCTCGCCGGGCCCACCCCGGGCCGCGCCCGCGGAGCGTCCGGGATGGCCGTTGCCGGCATAGTCCCCGTCGCCGGCGCCGGGTCGCTCCGCCGCGGCCAGATCCTGGATCAGTTTCTTGGGGTTCAACGGCAGGCCGGCGGCGAAGGCCGGACAGGCGGCCTCGCAGCGGCCGCACTGCACACATGCGTCAAAGGACAGCAGCTGGTTCCAGCGGAAATCCGTCGGCCTTGCCACGCCCAGTCGGTCCTCTTCCAGATCCAGCGGTTTTGCGGCGGTGTCGGTACCGCCGTCGAAGCGTCCCGGGCGGGGATGGAAGGCCAGATGCAGCAGCCCGTTGGTGGCGTGGCGCATGGCACGGGCACCGACACCGGCATACAGCACCAGGCAAGCCCAGCCGCCCAGCACCAGCAGGATAATGCCGCCCGGCGAGCTCCAGTCCAGGGGGGTGATGACGCCGGCGGCGGGAAGGCTGGCGATAGTGAAAAAACCGATAAAGGCGGTCAGGGCCCAGGGCAGCCGGTCGAAGCTGCCACGGGACAGACGCGCCGGCAACGGCCGCGCCAGGCGGCGCCGGAACACCAGGGCCGTCCCCGCCGCCATGGTTGCCAGTGCGGCGAACAGCAGGATCAGGGCGGCGGGACGGCGGACCTCCAGGACATGGACGATGAGTATCATCAGGCTGGCGGCGACGAAGCCACCGGCCGCCAGCATGTGCATGCGCGCCGCGCCGCCGCCGGTGTCACGCTCCACGCCCGGCAGGGGATCGCGGGTCACCGCCTCGTGCACGTGCACCAGGTAGCGCCGGGGGGCCCGGAACAGGCCTTTCAGAATGGGCACCGGTTCCGGGCGGCCGGCGAGCCAGTAGCGTGAGCGCCAGGCCAGGCTCACCGCCAGCGCTCCCGCTGCCAGCAGCAGCATTCCCCCGGCGATCGGATCCGCGATCATCACTGGCCCCACCCCTCGGCCGTCACATTGATCAGAAGTCCTTGCACAGCCGCAGGGAATCGTAGATGGCCGCGTGGATATCCCGCGCCGAGACGCAGTCTCCGACGCGGTACAACAAATAATCGCCGTCAAACTCGGGCTCCGGCTGGGGCCGGGCGGCGTACAGCGCCTCCAGATCCACCTGCCCGTGGTTGCGGCTCCCCGCCTTGAGTTCGTAATACAGGGTCTCGTCGGGGGTGACTCCGTTCTCCACGATGATCTGATCGACGACGCGCTCCTCTTCCTGGCCGGTATACTCGTTGCGCAGCACAGCCACGAGCTTGTCGTCCTCGCGGTAGATCTGATGCAGGGCGAAATTGGGCGTAAAGATCACCTCCTTCTCCAGCAGCCGCTTGTTGTACACCGGGCGCACGGTGCCGCCCAGGTCCTCGCCTATGCTCATGTCGGGACTGACGATCTCCACCAGAGCTCCGCGGCCGGCCAGAAAGTCCGCGCAGGTGGCGCCGGCATGGGTGCCGATGACGTCGTAGATGAGCACGTTCTGACCCGGCTCGGCCTCTCCCGAGAAGATCTCGTGGGTGCTGGCCACCCTGAGGCCGGGCTCTTCGCGCCAGCTGGCGAAACCGTCCAGGTTGGGCCGGCCGCCGGTGGCGAGCACGACGATGTCCGGCTGCAGTTCCCGGATCCCTGCCGCGTCGGCCTCGGTGTTGAAGCGAATATCGGTCCCCAGCCGATCCAGTTCCATGGCCAGCCAGCGGGTGATCTGGGTCATCTGGTCCCGCGCCGGGGCCATGGCGGCCAGATTGATCTGGCCGCCGAGCGCGGCGCTGCGCTCCAGCAGGATCACTTCATGGCCGCGCTCGCTGCAGACCCGTGCCGCCTCCATGCCGCCGGGCCCGCCGCCGACCACGACCACGCGTCGGCGTGCGTCGGCCCGTTCGATCTTGTGCGGCATGGTCGCCTCGCGGCCGACGGCGGCGTTCTGGGAACAGGCGACGTCGAGACCGGCGTACATGCGGTTGATGCAGTAGTTGGCCCCGACGCACAGGCGGATCTGGTCGACCCTTCCTTCGCGTGTCTTGTTTACCAGGTGGGGATCGGCGATGTGGGCGCGGGTCATGCCCACCAGGTCCACATGGCCCTCCTCCAGGATGCGCGCCGCCGAGACCGGGTCCTTGATGTTTTGGGCATGGATGACGGGGACGTCCACCTCCGCCTTGATGGCGGAGGCAAGGTGCAGGAACGGCGCCGGCGGATAGGCCATGTTGGGTACCAGGTTGGCCGACAGGGCGTTGGTGTCGGCGCCGGAACCGATGACGCTGATGAAATCGATGAGGCCGGTGTCCGTATAGTAACGGGCGATGCGCAGCATCTCCTGCTGGTCCATCGACCCCTCGTGGAACTCATCGCCGCACATGCGCATGCCCACCATGTAGTCGTCGCCGACAGTACGGCGAATCTCCTCGAACACCTCGATGCCGAAGCGCATGCGGTTCTCGAAGCTGCCGCCGTAATCATCCTCGCGGAAGTTGGTCAGCGGTGACCAGAACTGATCGACCAGGTGCTGGTGGGCGGCGGAAATCTCGATGCCGTCCAGGCCCGCCTCGCGCACGCGCACGGCTGCCCGGCCGAAGTCGCCGATGACCCGCTTTATGTCCTCGATCTCCATGACCTTACAATTAGCGCGGTGCACCGGTTCGCGCTGGCCCGAGGGCGACAGCAGGTTGGGCCAGTCAAAACCGTCCCAGCGGTTGCGCCGGCCCATGTGGGTAAGTTGGATAGTGATGGCCCCGCCGTGTTCGTGGACCGCGTCGGCAACCTTGCGCAGTCCCGGGATGACGGCGTCGGTGGCGATGTTGAGGGAATTCCACCAGCCTATGGGGCTGTCCAGGGACACCGGCGAGGACCCGCCGCACATGGTCATGGCTATGCCGCCCCTGGCTTTTTCGGCGTGGTAGGCCGCCAGCCTGTCGGTGGGCAGCCCGTCCTTGGCGTAGACCTCGGAGTGGGAGGTGCTGACGATGCGGTTGCGGAGGGTAACCTGTTTGATCGTCAGCGGTTCGAAGATCTTGTCAAACTGTCCCATAGCGCGGCACCTCGACGCCCCCGCAGGGGTAAACCAAATTTTACAAGCCTAGTCGGGCGCAGTGCGGCGTAGGCATCTGGCTGCGACGGAGACTTGTCCAAATGCGTCATTTTTCTGGCGTAGAAACCTCATCCGGGCCGGAATGAAGGATTCCGGACAGGAAGGGACAGGCAGGCGCGACGGCGAAGCGCCGCGCCTGCTTGGTAAGCGGGCGTACCCGGACCGGCTAGGTCTTGGGCAGTTCCTTGGCCGGATCGAAGAACGGGAACTGGCACACCTGTGCTGGCACCGTCTCGGCGGCCCCGGGGCAGAGCACCTCCACCTCGGCATCGTCGTCGGTATAGGCGATCTGCAGCATGGCCAGGCCGATGTTGAAGCCCAGTTTCGGCGAGAAGAAAGCGCTGGAGACATAGCCGATGGACTGCTCGGTGGCGGGATCGTGCACCGGCCAGAAGTCCGGGATGTACCAATCTATGGGATCGCCGCCCATGCGCAGGCCCACCAGCTTGCGGGTGAGGCCGCGGTTTCGGATCTCCAGCAGGGCCTGCTTGCCGATGAAGTCGGGCTTGCTGAAATGGACATGCTTGTCCAGTCCCACCTCAAAGGGGTTGGTCTCCAGGTCCATGTCCTGGCCGTAGGAGAGTATCCCGGCCTCGAGGCGGCGGATATGGCTGGGGGCAATGACCTTGAGGTTGAACTCCGCCCCGGCCTCGATCAGGGCATTCCAGAGGTGCTCGGCCTTGGCGGTGGCATCAAACAGGTAGATCTCGTAACCGACCTCGGCCGAGAATCCCGTCCGCGAGATGATGACCTTCATGTCGCCGAGCTGGGCGGGACGCACATTGTAATAGGGGATGTCATTGACCATGTCGCCGAACAATTTCACCATCAACGCTCTGGATTTCGGCCCCTGTATCTGCACGGGACAGACATCGATCTCGCGGATGTTGACGTCGTAACCGGCCTTGTAGTTGATCCCCTGGGCCCACAGGCCCACGTCAGAATCCGAGATGCTGAGCCAGATCTCATCCTCGGCGACGCGCAGCAGCACCGGATCATTGATGATCCCGCCGCGCTCGTTGCAGAGGATCACGTAGCGCGCCTGGT
>JARRRO010000085.1:0-6945 GCA_037380645.1 Gammaproteobacteria bacterium
TCGGCAAGAAGGAGAAGACACGCTGGGAGCTGTATAAAGACCAGCATAAGCGCAACGTCAGCAAGGCCTTCACGGAACTGGAGTGGGAATGAGAATAGTTACAATTAACAAGTCACAGATAAAAACGAAAAACCGGGTTTGCGCCTCCCACAGAACAGGGCCCACCAGTCATAAGCACCAGCCACGAATTTTTACCGTATGAAGCGATCGTAACGGTAGGGTGACGCGTCTATTGCCGTCTCCCTGCCGTCGATGAGATCGGCCAGCAGCCTGCCGGAACCGGCGGACATGGTCCATCCCAGATGGCCGTGACCGGTATTCAGGTACAGATTGGTGTAACCGGCCCGGCCTATGATCGGAGAGCCGTCGCAGCAATAGGGACGCAGGCCGGCCCAGTAGCCCGCGGTCGCGGAGTTGCGGCGGGATTGGAACGCGGGATAGATCTCATCCAGTATTTTAAACAGGCGTTCGATGCGGTCGGGACTGACGTCCGTATCGTAACCGGCGAACTCGGCCATGCCCGCGACCCGGAGGCGTTCCCCCAGGGGGCTGACGGCAACATGCCGGGAGTCATCGATGACCGGCAGGGATGGCCCGCTGTCCCAACCGTCCCGATCCAGGGTAACGGAATAGCCCTTGACCGGCCGTACCGGCAGCTTCAGGCCCAGGGAATGGGCCAGACAGACGCTGTAGCTTCCCGCGGCCAGGACGCAGGCGTCCGCCGTGAAGACACGGCCGGGGGTCACCACGGCGGTGATCCGACCGCCGTGGTAACGGATCTCCGTCACCTCTGCGCCATACCTGAATTCCGCCCCGCGGCGCCCGGCCAGGGCTGCGATCTGCCCGCAAAACTTGTGCGCGTCCCCCGCCTCGTCATCCGGGAAGAACACCCCGCCGCTGATATCCGCTGCGATATCATTCAGGGCCGGCTCCCGCGCCGTCACCCCGGCTGCATCCAGGACCTCATGCTCCACCCCCGCCGCGTGCAGCACGTCCGATACCTCTGCCGCCTTGGCAAACGCCGCCTCGTCGCGATAGAGCTTCAGGGTCCCTCTCAGTATCTCGTCATAATGCAACTCCTCCTGTTGCCGGACAAACCGGAACGTGGCCAGGCTGTAATTGGCCAGTGCAGCATTTCTCTCCAGACTGGCCCGGAACCGGGCCCGTCCCGAATTGCGGAGGAAGGCCAGGCCCCAGCCCAGCAGCGAGGGCAGCACGGCGGGTTTCAGGATAAACGGTGACTTTTCATCCCCCGCCCAGGCCAGCAGCCGTTTCAGCGTACCGGGGGAGTTCCAGGGATCGGCCTGACTGGGGGTGACCATGCCGCTGTTGGCGAAACTGGTTTCCATGCCGGCCCCTTCCCGCCTCTCCAGGACGGTGACCTGATGGCCGGCACGGGCCAGGAAATAGGCGGACGAGGACCCCAAAAGCCCGGCTCCGATGATGATGATGCGCATGTCTGTTCAGGTACGCCCGTCAGACGGGCCCGCGTTCAGCGTGAGTGTGGTTATTGGGAGGGGATGATCCACGTCAGAGATCAGGATAACACGTCCGCCCGCCCAAGGGAGGATCCACGTCGAGGCTCGGGAATGCACATAGGAGTGCGCCGCCTCCGGTGGGGCAAATGCAGCAACAACGATGCGGTTCGCTACTTCCGCCTGCTTTGAATGCTCTTTTCGAGCTGTTCCTTACGGTTCTGTTCGTTCTGGACGTAGGCCATCCACTGCTCCGCGGACTTGCGGCTGCGCTTGTCCTGGCTGGCCTCCTTGAAGGCCTGCTTGGCGGCGTCGTATTTGTCCAGTTCGAACAGCGCCATGCCCAGCATGATATGGGCCTCGTCGGGTCGCTTGATACCGCCTTTCTTGAGCCCCGCCTGCAGGGTATCCACCGCCTCCCGGTAGCGTTCCAGGTTGATATAGGCCTGACCCAGCCGCAGGTTGACCTCTCCATTGTCCGACATGCTGGCTGCTTCCTTGAGAGGCACCACGGCCTTCGCGGGGTAATCAGCCTGGATCCAGGCCTGGGAAAGCAGCCTCAGGTTCCTCACGGTTTTCTTGATGGCACCGTCGTTTATGCCCTTCTCCAGGACCTTGGCGGCGGTGTAAGGCACCTCTTCCAGCAGCAGGAGGTTGGCCAGATTCAGCTCCTGGTTGCCCCTCTCCAGATCGCCTCTCTCATAAAGGGTCTGGAGGATGGATGTCTGCTTTTTATAGTCCTTGAGCTCGGAATATACCCCCGCCATGGTCAGCCAGTATTCCGGCTTGGGATACAGCGTCACCAGCTGTTTCAGCACATCGAGCATATTCTGGTAATCATTCAGACCGAAATAAACCACGCGCAGGAGCAGCAGCAGATTTTCCTTGGGCTTGTCGCCCCTGTCAGTAACTATCTTGTAGGCAGTCTTCAGCGGCGGCAGCGCCTTCTTGTAATCCTTCAACTGGTAGTAGCCCTGTGCCAGCAGCATGTAGGCGTTTTCGGTAGGCTTGTCGGCCACCTTGAACCAGTGGTTAATGGTGTCAATCGCCTTCTGATACCTCTCCTGAATGAAGTAGAGCTGGGCCAGGGTATAGAGTGAATTCCTGACCAGGCCGGTGGGCAGGTCCGGCTGGGCCAGTACCTTTTCGTAGGAAGCGATAGCGTCCTTGTACCGCTCCATGGTGAAGTAGGTATAGGCGAAGTAATTGTACATCTGCGCCTTTTCGTAAGGGGTCAAGCCCCTTTCCCCCTCCAGCTTGTGCAGCTCCGCCAGACCCTCTTTATATTTCTTCGCCTCGATCAGCTTCTGCGCGCCGGTCAGGGCCTTGTAGACCCGCTGGGACATGGCCGGGGTCTTTTCCGTTTTCTCTTTTGAGCCGTTATTGTCCTGTGCCGAGAACACGGCCGGACTGGCAAAAGCCAGCGCCGCCAGCACAACTATCGGCGTGACTGATTTGAAAATGAATTTAAAATGGCGATTAGTGGTGCTCATAAACGTCATCCGCAATCATTTTTCAATCTTAAAGGTGATCTTGTTCTTCACACCCGGCACCTGTATGGGCTGACCGTCAACGACACGCGGCTTGTACTTGAACTTTGCCGCCGCCTGTACGGCTGCGCGGTCAAATACGCCGGGGGGGTGGGATTCCACCACCTTGATGTTCTTGGTCGTGCCCTGCTTGGTAACGGTAAACTCCACTATGACATAACCCTCTATCCCCCTGGACAGGGCGCGCCTGGGATAAATCGGCTGAACCTTGACGATGGGCAGGTAGTCCCCGTCACTGGGCGACAGGGCAAAACCACCGGAGGTCAGATCAACCTTGGTATCCACCGGCGCGGACTGCACCGCCACGGAGTTCGCCTCGGGCGTGACGTTTTCCGCAGCAGGCGGTGGCGGCTGCGGTGGCGGCTGCTCCGGCTCCGGTGGTTTCTCCGGTTTCTGTTCCCTGCGGTGTACAACCTCCTTATGCTTGACCCGGACGAAGTCCACGAAGTGGACGTCGGTGGCATGGGTAAGTCCACGGTTTGACGTGGCGATGAGGTATTGCATCACCCACAGCAGGCCAAAAACAACGACGAAAGCGGTCAGCAGACTGACGGCGTAACGTGCAATGGCGGCTTGCAACACTCTATCCCTCCTGCCGCCTATTTCTGGGCGGCAATGGAAACATTATAAACTCCTGCCTGTCTGGCAGCGTCCATTACTTGGACAAGCGTGTTCGTCTTGGATTCCTTGTCGGCTTCGATCACCACCGATCCCTGGGGGTTTTCCGAATGTAAACGCTCAATATTGGGGCGCACCGAGCGGATATCAATCTTGCGTCTGTCGATCCATACGTTGTTATGGGCGTCTATGGCTATGAGGATATTCGCCTTTTCCTTGACCACTGCGGTGGGGGCCTGGGGACGGTTGACGGAGATGCCCGTCTCCTTCACGAAGGATGCAGTCACAATGAAGAAAATCAGCATGATGAACGTGACATCAAGCATCGGAGTGATATCGATGTTTGATTCTTCTTCCGGTGGGGCCTGTGAAATTCTACGCATGACGTACCTGCCTGCCTGTAGTTGATATCAATATTAGATCACTAATGATCCATGGTCATATGTTCGCCGAGGATGTTTACCTCATTCTGGGCCTTGCGCTGCAGCCAGACGCTGAAAAACAGGCCGGACAGCGCCGCCACCATCCCGCACATGGTCGGTATGGTGGCCTTGGAGACGCCGTCCGCCATGGCCCGCGCATTGCCTGTACCCAGTATGGCCATGACTTCGAATACCTTGATCATGCCCGTCACCGTCCCCAAAAGACCCAGCAGCGGAGCCAGTGAAACACAGGCCTGGATCAGGCCGAGGAACTTGGTGGCGCTCAACCGCACTTCGGAGAGCATGGCTTCGCGCACCCTGTGCGCATACCAGGACTTGCGTTCAGGCCGTGCGTTCCAGTTGTCCAGGGCCGCCTGCACGACCCTGTTATGGCGGGTGTAAAAGTAGATGATCCTCTCGACGATCATGATAAACATGATGATCATCAGTCCGGCGATCAGGATAACGACGTCTCCGCCCAGCTCTATGAAGTTGCGGATCGCCTCCCACATGTTGACCAGGTGTTGCTCCTGGCCGAACAGGGCGGCGATCCACCGCAGCGCCGCGTAGATGAAATCTATCATCGTTTACCGGCCCCTCAGGCGGTGGACTTCTTGCCCTGCTTCTCGGCGTACTCCGCCACCATGCCGGTCGCCTGCTCTTCGAGCACCTCGATGATACGGCGGCTACGCCCCGAAACCAGGGTATGCAACAGCACGGTGGGGATGGCCACGCAGAGACCCAGCACGGTGGTCACCAGAGCCTGGGAAATACCTCCCGCCATCAGCTTCGGGTCACCCGTGCCGAACAGGGTAATCGCCTGGAAGGTGATGATCATACCTGTCACCGTACCCAGCAGTCCGAGCAGCGGCGCCACCACGGCGATGACCTTGAGCAGCGTGTTGAAGCGGCTGAGTTTGGGGGTCTCTTTCAGGACCGCCTCACCCAGCTTCAGCTCCAGCGACTCCATGTCGATGCTGGTATTATCATAATAAACCTGCAATACGCGGCCCAGCGGGTTATTGGTATTGGGCTTGCTTCTGTTGCGCTTCTGGGCGGCCACTTTGATCCCCACGAAGGTCAGCTGGATCAGTCGCAGTATGGCGATAATAAATCCGAAGATGCCCAGGGCGATGGTGATGTAGCCGATGGTCCCGCCCTGATTGATGCGCTCGCGCAGGGTGGGCTCCTGGATGAGCAGGCCCAGCAGCTGGCCGCGGGTCGGGTCTATCCCGAACTTGACCTTGCCGCTCTTGGCCTTGGTCAGGGCCTCGGCGGTCTCAAGGAAACGGCTCGCCGGCTGTCTGGGCAGCTCCAGGAGCTTGCCGGTGTCGGACTGGTACTGGAGATACTTGCCGTCCGCGATGACGTTGAAGAGTCCCACCCTGATGACATTCTCCTTGACTTCGTTGCCGTCGGCCTTGATTACCGTTGCCGGGACCCTCACTACCTTGCCGGATGCGGTCATCTCCCGCTGCAGTTCGTACCACAGGCGTTCGATTTCCCCAATGGAGGCCAGCTTCGAGGTCTGCCCCATTTTCTTGGCCAGGTCTTCCAGGAACTGGATGCGCGCCGGATACTGGATATTGGTCAGAGAATCCTGGAAGTTGCCGCGGGCATCCTGTGCGGACTGTTGCAGAACCCCGAAAAGCTCCTTCAGCGAACCCAGGCGCTTGTTAAGGGTATCATTCAGGTCGCCGATCTTGGTCTCGTTCGCGTCGAACTCGTGCTCCATGGTGGTGCTCTTCGCTTCCAGGGCGGCGCGCTCTTTCTTGGCCTGCTCCAGCATCTGCTGCTGCTTCGCCTTGTCCTTCATGAATTCCTGGATGCGCCGCTTGTCCTCCGCTGACTGTTCCCGCAGTCCCTGCTTTACCTGTTGCAGCAGTTGATCGAGCGTCGGCCCGCTTTTGTCCTGGGCCTGCACTCCGGCAGACAGGCTGACCATTGCAATAGTGATTAGTAAAAACTTGACCCCGCGATTCATTACTCGCCCTCCGCAGCACTAACCGGAACCATCAGAAGATCTGGCGCGATCTGCTTGCGCGCAATCTTGAGACCTTCGGCGATGTTGTTCCTGTATTCTGCCTCATTTAATTTTATCCATTTATGGGTTTTTTGGTCCCAGACACCGTTCTGCCTGCCGTTCACCGACTGATAAAGCAGAGCGATACGGCCGACCCTGAGGAAATCCACCTGCCTCGCCTTACCGTCGATATCCAGAGTTCCCTTGTAAGCCTCGATGGTCCTGCCGTATTCGTTTTCGGTCTGGAAGGCCTCCAGGACGTTACGGAATTTCTCGGCGGGAAGGGAACATCCAGGTTAATGAACTTCTCCAGGCCATCCACCATGCGCAGCATGAGGGGGGTTATCTGTCTCTGGATTACGGAGACCTGGTCTATGGAATTCCTGATGTCCGTCATCTGGGCCTGCTGGTTCTCAAGCTGCTTCTGCAACAGTTGATTGTAAACCTTGAGACCGTCAATAACCTTCATCTGCCGCTTGTATGTATCCCCAAGCTTGTCGGTTTCATCGGATATCTTGTCAATGGTCTTCTGCGCCTGCTTTGCGTTCTCATTGCGCTGAACACCCGTATTGATGACTTGGTCCACCTTGTCAGCGGCAAAGCCCACGCCGGGGAGCAACGCTATTAGCGTGACTACCAACAGGAGTCGACACATGTTTATCGGTTTTGAATTTTCCATAAGCAAGTAAGACCTCCACCCACGCGGTGTTTTTCAAATAAACTAATGATTTACGAGAACATCACGAAACTTAAAAAGCGCTAATTCCGTTGCTCAATAGATTCTTAATTATTCTAGTTATCGTCTATCTCTAAACCAACACGGCTCATACAGAACTCGAATCTGGGAGAGGGGAAGT
>JARRRO010000085.1:6952-7407 GCA_037380645.1 Gammaproteobacteria bacterium
GCTGTTGAATGATATCGCTTGAATCCAAACTCTCTTCACCTTCGTCCGAATCGCTAATATTGTCCAGCTGAGGCCGTCTTGTCCATAGGGCGAGGAGGGCATTTTACGTTGACATTCCAGCGAGTGCAAATGGGGATTGCAGGGTTTTCCGGCGGCGGGCGCGTCGCTTTACCGCCCTGTTATGTACCCCCGCAGCCGTGGGCGAACGAATCGCACCGAGGTTGATGCGCTGCAGCATAAACCGCTGCACCAAGATGCGGCCGCGCCACCCTCTCATCGGCTGCAGTGCCGGTGCCGGGGCATGTATTACGGCCGCCGCGACTTTCCCTTTATCTCGAAATCCACCTGCCTCGCCTTACCGTCGATATCCAGAGTTCCCTTGTAAGCCTCGATGGTCCTGCCGTATTCGTTTTCGGTCTGGAAGGCCTCCAGGACGTTACGGAATTTCTCGGCGG
>JARRRO010000086.1:0-7079 GCA_037380645.1 Gammaproteobacteria bacterium
GGTCATGTCACGGGAACACAGGGCGACGGCATATCCCTCAGCAGAAAACTTTCTTGCCAGGGACGCCCCGTTGCCGGGTCCCACGCCCAGTATGGCGCAGACCTTCATAAGCGGGACTCGCCCGGCGCGGTAGCCGTTGACAGGCGCGGGCATGGACCGCCGGCGACGAAAGAGGCCGGCGCGATGCCGCGGCGGGCGGCGGCAATATCGTCGTCATCGGCGCCACCGCCTCGCGCAAGGCCAACGCCGGTTTCGCCCCCTTCGCCTCGGCCAAGTTCGCCCAGCGCGCCCTGGCCGAATCCATGGCCAAGCACCTGGGACCGGAGAAGATCCACGTCTCCTATGTGATCATAGACGGTGTCATCAACCTGGAGCGCACCCGGGAATGGCTGCCGGACAAATCCGATGACTTCTTTCTGGAGGCGGACCAGATCGCCGAGTCGGTGTATTTCCTCACCCGGCAGCCCACCCAGGCCTGGACCTTCGAACTGGATCTGAGACCCTTCGGCGAGAAGTGGTGAGGCCCGCCGGCCTCAGCCGCCGTCGCTGAGGATATCCAGCTTTTTGTCGTACACCGAGGTCCTGATCTGCAGCATCCCCAGAACGGTGTGGAAAAGATTGTCATGGCTGAACGGTTTATCGGTCTTGGCCTTCAGCGCCTTCCGGTCGACGGGGAAGCCCTTGCCGAACCACATGATGGCGGGGATGTGTTTCTGCACGTCCGGCGCCAGGAAATAGGGCAGTCCGTGCAGGTAGATTCCCCCTTCCCCCAGTGACTCTCCGTGATCGCTCATGTATAGCATGGCCGTTTCGAACTGCCCCGAATTCTTTTGCAGCAGGTCTATGACCCTGGACAGGAAATAATCGGTATACAGGATGGCGTTGTCGTAGGCGTTGATGATCTCCCCCCGGCTGCACTCGTTCAGTTGGTTGCTTTTCGCCGCGGTGCTTGTCGATATACGCCTGCAGCCCCGACAGCATGCCTACGTCCCGACATTCCAGGTCGCAGACCGGGTTGTTGGCCGGTATTTTGAAATCCTGATACGGGACCCGCGCCGCCACGCCCTTGGAGCTGGAGTTGTTGTCACGCCACAGGACGTTCACCCCGGCGTGCCTGAGCACGTCCAGCAGGTTCTCGGTGGACTCCTCGTTACGGTCGGTGCAGTCGGTCCGGGTATAAACGGAAAACATGCAGGGGATGGACGCCGCCGTGGAGGTGCCGCTGGAATAGAAATCGGTGAAGCTGATGACGTTCAACTTCGCCAGCCGCGGGTTGGTGTCGCGTTTGTAGCCGTTCAGCGAGAAATGATCCTCCCGTGCCGCCTCGCCCACCACCAGGATGATCAATTCCCGCTGCTTGTCCGACGAGGCAATAGTTGCGTCCTCGCCTATGGGTCTGACGGTGGTGACGGGATGGCTGTATCGCTCCTCGAAGTACCGGCCCAGGGAATAGACGTAATAGGTCGGATTGGTGTAGAACCGCAGCGGCTTGTGCATGCGGAAGAACGAGGTGTAGAAGCGCCCGAAGACGAGGATCATCGCGACCACGATAAGCAGGCAGATCGCGATTACTTTCAGCTTCGCGATCAGCGCCATCTTCAGCGTTCCGTATTTCACCGGGGCCAGGTAGACGCCGATGGCCGGCAGCACTCCCATGATCAGAAAATACAGGACCAGGGGCAGGCTGATCAGATCCGTGGCCTCGTCCACGTTGGTCTGGAACACGTTCTTGACCATGCCGTGGTCGATGACGATGCCGTAGTGGTCCATGAAATGGGCGGCGATGGCCGAGGTCAGCAGTGCGAGGATGAGGACGGGCTTGGTGGTAAAGCGCGAGGCCACCAGTGCGAACAGTAGAACGATGAAAGCGGTCAGCCCCACGAACAGGGAGATCAAAAAGCCGATGTTTTGTGCCGAGACCGGGAATACCGCGATAACGTGCCGGAAGAACGAGACATTGTCGAACAGGACCAGGAACAGGGAGACGGCGAGGATCAGCCGGTAGGCCGTTATTTTTCCGGCGCGTCCCAAGGCGGATCAGTGCCGGTCCGGCAAATGCGGCGGGATCATGAAGGCCTCGGAGAGTATGACCACAGCCGCGGCCGGCGTCCTCAGGCGCCGCCGTCCGGCAGGGGACGTCCCTGTTCCAGCGCCTGGGTCGCCGCCTCGGCGGCCTGGTGATCGCGGGCCAGGAGCACGTACACGGCGGGCACCACGAACAGGGTGAACAGGGTGCCTATGCCCAGCCCCGTGGCGATAACCAGGCCCATGTGGAAGCGGCTGACGGCGCCCGGGCCGCTGGCCGTGAGCAGCGGCACCATGGCCATGATCATGGCCACGGTGGTCATGAGGATGGGGCGCAGCCGGATCGCGGCCGCCGATTCCACCGCCTCGCGCTTGCCCAGTTTCTCGTGTATCTGCAGCTGGTTGGCGAACTGCACGATCAGGATCCCGTTCTTGGCGATGAGGCCGACGAGCGTGATCAGCCCCACCTTCGTATATATGTTGATGGTCGCGAAGCCCAGGGTGATGAATATCATCGCCCCGGCAATGCTCATGGGTACGGACATCAAGATGATCAGCGGGTCGCGCCAGCTTTCGAACTGCGCTGCCAGGACCAGGTAGATCACCAGGACCGACATGAACAAGGTGATGATGAGCGCGCTCCCCTGCTCTACGTATTGCCGTGAGTCACCCTCGTAGTCCCAGGTAAAACCGCGCGGGAAGTCCTTCCGGGCCTGGGTCTGCAGGTAGTTCAGGGCATTGCCCAGGGTCACCCCCGGTGACATGACGCCGTTCACGGTGATGGAATTGAGCTGCTGGAACTGGGTGCGGCTGCTGGGCTCCACCTCCTTGTGGAAGGTCACCAGGGTGGACAGGGGTACCAGCTCACCCGAGCGCGCGTGCAGGTAATAGTCATCCAGCATGTGGTAGTTGCCTCGGAACTCCCGCGCCACCTGGGGGATGACCTTGTAGCTGCGGCCCTGCAGGCTGAAGCGGTTGACGTAGTTGCCGCCCAGGGCGGCCGCCAGGTTGCGGCCGATCTCCTCCATGCTGATGCCCAGATCGCCCGCCAGGTCGCGGTCTATGTCGATCCTGACCTGCGGTCGGGTGAAACGGATGGACTTCTGCAGGAACATGAACTTGCCGCTGGCCATGGCCTTGCCCAGGAGCTCGTCGACCACCTGATCCAGCTGCTGGTAATCCGAATCGGAGGTGACCACGAACTGCACCGGCACGCCACTGCTGCCGGGCAAACTCGGTCGCGGGAACACGCCGATGTGCAGTCCAGCCACCTTGTTCAGCTTGTGCTGCAGCTCCTGCTGGATCTGCTTCTGTGTCCGTTTCCGCTGCGACGGCGGCGGCATCTTGAAACCGCCGAAGGCTGAACTGGGATCGCCGCCCCGCCCTATCAGGATGAAGCTCTGTCCGTATTCCTTGATGGAGTCGAAGATATGCGCGACCTGTTTCATGTATGACTCGGTGTAGTCAATGGTCGCGGTCTGCGGCGCCGTCGCCTGGAACAGCAGGACGCTCTGGTCCTCTTCTGGCGCCAGTTCCTGCTGGCTGGTGATGTACATGAAATAGATGCTGGCGAGGATCAGCAGGCCGAAGACGATGGTGACCGGGACGTAATTGAGGGAATTGTGCAGCAGGTTCTGATAGCTATTGGCCAGACCCGTGAAGAAGCGTTCCACTCCCCTCTCAAAAGGTCCCGGTTCCGAACTCACGTGCAGGATCTTGGACGACAGCATGGGTGAGAGGGTCAGGGCCACGATCCCCGAGATCAGCACCGCCCCGGCCAGGGCGAAGGCGAATTCGGTGAACAGGGTGCCCACCAGTCCATGCATGAAACCAAATGGGGCGTATACCGCCACCAGGGTGGTGGTCATGGCGATGATGGGCACGGCTAGTTCCCGCGCGCCCTTGATCGCGGCCTGGAAACGGGTTTCCCCCAGTTCCGTGTGCCGGTGGATGTTCTCCACCACGACGATGGCGTCGTCCACCACCAGGCCGATGGCCAGCACCAGGGCCAGCAGGGTCAGCAGGTTGATGGAAAATCCCATCAGCAGCATGAGGAAGGCGCCACCGATAAGGGACAGGGGCACCGCCACCGCCGGTATCAGCGCCGCTCGCAGTGAACCCAGGGTCAGAAAGATGATCACCAGCACGATCAGGATCGCCTCGGCCAGGGTCCGGAACACCTCGTGGATGGAATCCTGGATGAAGACGCTGGCGTCGTAGGGGATGTACACCTTGAGGCCGGCGGGCAGCTGCGACTGGATGTCGGGAAGCGCCTTGTGCACCCGCTGCGCCACGCTGAGGGGGTTGGCCCCCGGCGCCTGTTCCATGGCGATGAAGATCGCGGGATTGCCGTTGTACCAGGTCACGGTATCGTAGTTCTCCGAGCCCAGTTCGGTCTTGGCGATATCACCGATGCGCACCAGGGTGCCGTCGGATGCGCGCACCACCAGGTTGCGAAAGTCCTTCTCCTTGCTGACGTTGGTGGTGGCGGTCAGGTCCACGGCGACATAGTTGCCCTTGGTCTGCCCGATGCCGGCGAGGTAGTTGTTCCGGCGCAGCACGTCCTGGACGTCGGCGGCGGTCACTCCCAGCGCGGCCATGCGCTTGGGGTCCAGCCAGATGCGCATGGCGAAGACCTTGTCCACGGCGAGCCGCGCCTTGGCCACGCCCGGGATGGCCTGCAGCTTGGGCTGCACCACGCGCAGGAGGTAATCGGTGATCTGGGCCAGTGACATGTCACCGCCGTAGAAGGCGATGTACATGAGCGCCGTGGTCTGGCCGGTGCTGGAATCGATCACCGGGTCCTCCACCTCGGCCGGCAGGATATTGCGCTTGCTCGCCACCTTGGCCTGGATCTCGGAGACGGCGGCGTTGGGGTCGTAGTTCAGCTTCATGTGGGCCTCGATTACCGAGCTCCCCTGGGTGCTGGTGGAGGAGATGTAGTCGATGCCGTTGGCTTCCGCGATGGCCTGTTGCAGCGGTGTGGTTACGAAACCCTTCACCAGTTCGCTGTCGGCGCCGGGATAGATGGTGGTGATAGTGACCACCGTGTTCGTCATCTCCGGATACTCGCGCACTTCCAGGGACACGATGGCGCGCAGACCCAGCACCAGGATCAATATGCTGACGACGCTGGCCAGCACCGGGCGGCGGATGAAGATGTCGGTGAACTTCATGGAAGCGCCGGCGCTCAGTCCAGCTTGATGGAATTGTCGATCTGCACGGTCTGGCCGTTACGCAGTTTCAGCTGTCCGGCCTTGACGATCTCCTGGCCGGCCTTGAGGCCTTTGACGATCTCCACACGCTCGCCGCGGATCGCGCCGGTCTGTACCTGGACCCGGTTCACCACCTTCTTGCCGTCCTTCTCGCTGATGGCGAACACGGAATCGCCGTAGGGGGCGTAGGTAATGGCCGTGCGCGGTACGGTCAGGATGCCCTGGCGCTCCGGCAGCATGGTATGCACCTCCGCGAACATACCGGGGCGCAGGGCGTGGTCCGGATTGTCCAGGGAGCCGCGGATGCGCACGTTGCGCGTTGTCGGTTCGATGCCGGGATTGATGGCGGTGATGTGGCCCTGGAATTCGCGTCCGGGAAAAGACTTGACCCCGATGGCCAGGGCCTGGCCGACGGCGATCTCGCCGAGTCTCTGCTCCGGCAGGGAGTAATCGACATAAATGGGGTCCAGCGACTGCAGGGGCACGATGGATGAACCCGGCGAGAGGTATTCACCGATATCCACTCGGCGGATGCCCAGCAGGCCCGAGAACGGCGCCCGGATCTGCTTCTTGCGCACCACCTCCAGCTGGGAATGCACCTGCGCCTTGGCGTTGTCCAGATTCGCCGCGGCCTCGTCGTAATCCGCCTGGGAAACGGCCTTTTTCTTCAGCAGGTCGCTGGCCCGCCGGAAGCGAACCTCCGCCAGGCGCTGTTCCGCCCGGGCGCCGTCGAGCTTGGCGCGATCGACGCTGTCATCCAGCTCCAGCAGCAGATCGCCCTCCTTCACCTGCTGGCCGGACTTGAAATGGATGGCCTTCACCTGGCCGGATACCTCGTTGGTCACCTCTATGCCCTGGATGGCCACCAGGCTGCCCACCGACGACAGGTAGGGCGTCCATGTTTCCGTCTGCACCGTGGTGCTGGCGACGGTGGGCGGCGGCGGCGTGAACGGGTGGGCGGCGTACTGCTTGAACTGCCACCACTTCAAGCCGAAGATCCCGCCGAACAGCAGCGCTACGGCGGCAAGCATGATGATAAACCGTTTGATCATGAACGGAGTCCGTGTGTAGTTGACAGGTCCTGATGGCGGCGGCCCCCGCTGTCGTCTGCGTCCCCGGGGATGCCCTGCGGAAACGGGGAACCTGTTGGATTAAGTCTCTTGGTACGGCTATTTTCTCATGTTTTACTTTGATATCAATGCATAAGAATTTTCGCCCTTTACTGACCGCGATGGCATGTCGGTCCGTCCGGTGGCATGCGGAGAAAGGCGTGCTTCTTCCCGGGCCGCTCTCCAACGCTTCTCGCAGGCGGGGATTATTGCGATGGTGACACGGGTATGGCTCGTGTTTATCCTTTGCCTGGCATTCCTGTCCCTGCCGGAGGCCCCCGCCGCCGAACTGTCTCCCGGCCTCGCTGCCGGGGTGAACTTTGCCCAGGACTATTTCCACAATCTTCAGGGCGGCCGGCACCGGGGAGGCGCCGGTCCCGGCAGGCTGGATCTGTATCTGGACATGGACGGCCGCGTCTGGGGCGGGTCCGCCGACAGCAGGTTTTTTCTGGATCTGCTGGGCACGAACGGGGGATCCATCTCCAACCAGGCCGGCGATCTGCAGACCCTGGACAACGTCGAGGCGGTGAATACCTTCAAGGTCTTCGAGGCCTGGTACCGTCACCGTTTCGCCGGCGGTCTGGAGGTGCGGGTCGGTCTGCAGGACTTCAACGCCCGGTTCAACGTGCTGGACGCCGCGGGCACGCTGATCAACAGTTCCTTCGGCATCGACCCCGTTATCGCTCAGGCCGGCGCCGGCATATTTCCCACCGCCGCTGTCGGCGGCGAG
>JARRRO010000087.1:0-7012 GCA_037380645.1 Gammaproteobacteria bacterium
TGAACACCGCCAGGGAGGCGCCGACGGCAAGGAAATAGCGAGGGGGGACACGCCTTGCGCCGCTTGCCGCCTCGACGGCGTAGACGCAGAGGCAGGTTCCGACCACCACCAGGGAGAAATAGTGCAGATACAGGGCGGCGGCGCTGGTGATGAACAGCAGCACCGTCCCGCCCATCGCGGCGCGGCCCGCTATCACCCGCCACTGCAGGTACAGAAACAGCAGCAGCACCGTGAGCAGGATGGAATAAACCCTGGCCTCCTGGGAATAATAAACCTGGATGGGGGAGAGGGCAGCCACCAGGGCGATGAGGAGGGCGGCCTTTCTTCCGCACAACTGCCGGCAGAAGACGCCGGCGAGCGCGATAAACGCCGTGCCGGCCAGCGCCGAGGTCAGCCTCAGCCCGAACTCGCTGCAGAAGACGAGATCGCACCAGCCCCTCTGGATGAAATAATAAAGCGGCGGGGTGTTGTCCACCCGGAGATAGGCGATCCATTCACGGGTCAGCGCGATGAAGCCGGTGAAGGCCTCGTCGAGCCACAGATCGTCCCTTCCAAGCTGATTAATGCGGATCAAAAAACCGGCTGTTATAATCCCGGTCAGTACAAGATAGAAAATCCCGTCACTGGATAAGCGCCTGCGACTGTGACCGGCCGAGTCGGGATTCATCTTGCAGCAGTCCTTTATGTGGCGTTAAGGATCAGGAGCGGGCCGGCATCGATTCTTCCAGCACTGTCATCGTCATCCCCTGCTATCAGGAGGGTTCAAGACTGGATCCCGGCAGGTTTGACGATTTCCTGCGCAACCACGATGACGTCGGTTTCGTATTCGTCGATGACGGCAGTACGGATGCCACCGCGGCCGTTATTGAAGACGCGGCAAGCCGGCACCCCCGGAGAATAGCAGGCATACGCAACGAAACAAACATGGGGAAGGGGGAATCCGTCCGTCGGGGCGTCCTGTTCGCGGCGGACAAGGCCGAGTATCTCGGCTACTGGGACGCCGACCTCTCCACCCCCCTGGACCTTATTCCCGATCTGGTTGCGGTGCTGAAACAGCGTTCCGCCTGCCTGGTCATGGGCACAAGGATCAAGATCACGGGACATGAGATCATCCGCAAACCCTACCGCCACTACCAGGGGCGGGTGTTCGCGACCCTGGCGTCGGCGGTGATCGGCCACGGTTTCTACGACACCCAGTGCGGGGCCAAGGTATTCAGGCAAGAGATCGTGGCGCCCTGTTTCGCGCAGCCGTTTTTATCCAGATGGTGTTTCGATATCGAGCTGATCCTCAGGGTGATGGATTGCTGCGGCGTCGACGACGTCAACACCCTGGAGTCCAGGATTTTAGAAATCCCTTTGCGCCGCTGGATTGACGCCGGCGACTCGCGGCTGAAGGCGACGGATGTTCTCCGCATGGCCGGTGACCTGGCAAGGATCTATTACCGGTACCGGCGGCCCGGCTAACCCGTAACTTTCATCTCGCCCAGGTGCACCTCGACCTTGCCGCCCCGGAACACCACCCGGGCGCGGGTATTGGCCTGGGGCAGGCGTTTGCCCTTCTCGATCTTCGGCTTGAAGCGCCACTGTGAAGCGGCCTTGACCGTCGCCTGGATGACGCTGCGGGGAACGTCTGCTTCGATGACCTTGAGGTCCTTAACCCGGCCCTTGTCGGTCACGGTCATGTTGAGCAGGACGGAGCCGAGGTCGATCTTCTTGCCGGCCGGCAGTTTCGGCTTGATCACGAAGATGGGCAGGGCAGCGCCCTCGCGCAGTTCGGCCTGGGTGACGTAGGCGTCCGCGTGGCTGGCAAACTTGTCGCTGCCCATGGCGATGTAAAGGTCAGCCAGCTTCTTGTGCATGTGCAGGATGCTGGGGTCGTCTGAGACCAGGTTCTTCTTGAGAATGGCCATGGCGCGGAGATACAGGCCCTCCGCCTTTTTCAGGTTGTTCCTGAACTCGGCTACGTCGCCCTGCATGGTCAGGTAACCCGCCACCCTGTTGTCGTTCTTACCGTACTTGGTTTCTACGATCTTAAGCCCGCGGGCGATGAGACTGTCGGCGGTGTCGTATTTCTTCTGGGCGATGTATAGCTGGGCCTGCATGCCCAGCAGATCCGCGACCACGGGGTCGTTCGCGCCCTTGTCCTTGGTGCGCAGGGCGATGGCCTGATCGAGTTCCTTGTGGGCCTTGTCCAGGTCCTTGTTGTCGGAGTAGATCCGCGCCATGTCCTCGTGAATGGTGAGCAGGCTGGAGGGGGCGTCCTTCTGGTCCGGCTTGATCTTTTTCCGCGCCTCCAGGAGATATTTCTCCGCCGCGTCGTTATGGCCGAGGAGCATTTCCACGTGACCGAGGTTGATCAGCAGTACGGGGATCTTCTCATGGTCGGGCCCCAGTTCCTTGACGCCCATTTCCAGGGTTTTTTTCGCCAGGTCCTCGGCGCGTTGCAAATCGCCCTGCTGATAGGCCGAGTTGTAGGCCCGGTAGGTCTTCATGAATTTATTGGAAACGGTCTGGGCCGGAGCCATGGAGGCAGATAGCAGGAGCAGGATCGCGGTCGCTACTTTCAGAATCTTGTACTGCATGGAACCACCTGTGGCTTATTTTTCTGTTATCTGGATGTCGATTTGAGCGAAATCATCGCCGTCGTAGTAAAACGCGTTTAAGTCGATCCGATCCTGTCCCGGGGCGGCGATCACGTAGATAGTATCCGGATACGCCGCCATAGCCAAATCCCGCGCGGAGGGAACGGCGGGGGAGTCCGGATGGGAATGGAAAATGCCCAGCAGGGATTCCCCGCGTTCGCGCATGGCGCGCATGGCGGCTATCTGCGCCCCGGGTTCCAGCAGGAACTCCCGGGCCGGTTCCGGCGCGATGTTCACGGCTGGGTAATAGCGGTTCGCCCGTCTCCCCTCTCCGCCCAGGAGTCCGCATACCTCCCGCTCCGGATCGCCGTTCACGTGGGCCAGCATCTCCTCCCGGACGGCCCGCGGCAGCAGCAGGGCTTGGGACTGCCCTGCCATCACCCCGCGATCAGCCGCGGTCTCCGCCGCATACCGGGCAACGGGGGTCCCGGTGCAGGCGCGCCCGGTGCCATTCCATATTGAGGATGTCCAGCAGCAGCAGTTCCCCGATCAGGGGCCTGCCTATGCCCATGATGAGCTTCATGGTCTCCGCCGCCTGCAGGCTGCCCATGACCCCCAGGAGCGGCGCCAGCACGCCGTTGGCCGTGCACGTCTCCTCGGTGACGCTGTCTTCCCCGTACAGGCAGCGGTAGCAGGGCGAGTCCGGGCGGCCGGGATGGAAGACGCTGAGTTGTGCCTCGAAGCGTACGGCGGCGGCGGACACCAGCGGCGTTTCGGTCTTAACGCAGGCGGCGTTTATGGTGAAACGACTGGAAAAGTTGTCGGTGGCGTCCACCACCACGTCCGCCTCGCGGGCGCGCGCCAGCATCTCTTCCGATTCCAGGGCGTGATCGATCAGGGTCAGCCTGACGCCGGGATTGAGGGCCTGAAGATGTTCCCGGGCCGAGTCGGTCTTGGGCCGGCCGATGTCGGCGGTATGGTGCAGGATCTGGCGCTGCAGGTTGGACAGGTCCACCTGGTCGAAGTCCGTGAGCACCAGGTGGCCGACGCCGCCGGCGGCGAGATAGATGGCGGCGGCCGAGCCCAGGCCGCCCAGACCGATGATCAGCACCGTCGCTTCCGCCAGTTTCAGCTGGCCCGCGGCGTCGATCTCGGGGAGCATGATCTGGCGGCTGTAGCGCAGAAGATCGTCGTCGTTCATGAGGGGAGTATAAGTGAACGGCCGCTGCGAGTCAGACGGCGCACGGCGTCACGGCAATACGGCCACGGTGATCCGGTCCCGCCCGGCGAAGTCCTGCAAGGTAACGGGGTCGCGGTAGCGGTGCAGCTGCAGCAGCCGTTGCACCGCCCCGCCCTGGCGGTGGCCATGCTCCAGGAGCAGTTGCCCGCCGGGATGCAGGTGGCGGGCGGCGGCGGGGATGATGCGCTGCAGGGCGGCCAGCCCGGCGTGGCCGCCGTCCAGGGCCAGCCGGGGCTCAAAGCGGATCTCCCCGGTACTGAAACCGGCGTCGCCCGATTCCACGTACGGCGGGTTGCAGGCGATGAGGTGAAAGCATTGGCCGGCGAGATCGGCGAACCAGTCGGAGCCAAGGAAACGGATGCCTTCCACGCCGGCACGGGCGGCGTTCTCCCGCGCCACGTCCAGGGCCTCGGGGCTGACGTCGGTGGCGGTGATGCGGCAGCGCGGCCGCTCCCTGGCCAGTGCCACGGCAATGGCCCCGCAGCCGGTGCCCAGGTCCAGGATATCCACGGCGGCATCCGCCGGGATCCGTTCCAGGGCCGCCTCCACCAGGCATTCGGTCTCCGGCCGCGGTATGAGGGTGTTGCGGTTGACCAGAAATTCCAGGGACCAGAATTCGCGCCGGCCGGTGAGATAGGCCACGGGATAGCCGTCACAGCGCCGGTTCACCAGGGCGTGGAAATCAGCCACCGCGGCCCCGGCAAGCCGCCTCTCCGGATGGCCGTACAGGGACTCGCGGCCGCTGCCCAGTGCCTCCGCCAGCAGTACCTCGGCGTCCAGCCGGGCGCTGTCCAGATGCTGTAGCCGCCGGCTGGCCTCCCTGAGCAGTTGTTTCACGGTCTCCGTCTCGGCCATGGGATCTCCGGGGGCTTAGTCAGCGCTTATGGCGGCCAGTTGATCCGCCTGGTATTCATTAATTAAGGCATCGATGACCATGTCCAGGTTCCCCTGCATGAACTCCTCCAGCCGGTACAGGGTCAGGTTGATGCGGTGATCGGTGACCCGCCCCTGCGGGTAGTTATAGGTGCGTATGCGTTCAGACCTGTCCCCCGACCCAACCAGGCTGCGCCGGCTCTCGGCGATCTCCCGGTCCTGCCGGTCGCGCTCGGCCTGGGTCAGCCTGGCCTGCAGCAGGGACATGGCGCGGGCGCGGTTCTTGTGCTGGGAGCGTTCGTCCTGGCATTCCACCACGATACCCGTGGGCAGGTGGGTGAGGCGGATGGCTGAATCGGTCTTGTTGACGTGCTGGCCGCCGGCGCCGGAGGCGCGGTAGGTGTCTATGCGCAGGTCGTTGGGATTGATCTCCACCTCGGCGACTTCGTCCACCTCCGGCAGTACCGCCACGGTGCAGGCGGAGGTGTGGATGCGCCCCTGGGACTCCGTCTCCGGCACCCGCTGCACCCGGTGCGCGCCGGATTCGAACTTGAGCCTGGAGTAGGCGCCGCGGCCGATGATGCGCAGGATCACTTCCTTGTAGCCTTCCAGTTCGCTGGGAGAGGCGCTCATGATTTCCACCCCCCAGCCGCGCAGCTCCGCATAGCGCGTGTACATGCGCAGCAGATCCGCCGCGAACAGGGCGGATTCCTCGCCGCCGGTCCCGGCCCTGATCTCCAGGAAGATGTTGCTGTCGTCCGCCGGGTCCCTGGGCAGCAGCAGGGTCTGCAGCTCCCGTTCCAGGCGTTCGTTGTCCGCCTCGGTCTCGCGTAGTTCCTCCAGCGCCAGGTCGCGGATCTCCCGATCCCCGTCCCCGGTCATCTCGCGTGCGTTCTGCATGCGCTCCAGGTTGGCGCGGTAGTGGCCGTAACATTCGATGACGGGATTGATCTCCGCCACTTCCTTGCTCAGCTCCCGGAAACGGTTCTGGTCCTGGATGACCCCGGGATCGGACAACAGGCCGTGGATCTCGGCGCGGCGCTCCTCGAGCTTGTCCAGTTTGTTCAGGAGACTTTCGTTCAACATGGGTTGTATCTTTCAGTCTTGGGATTACCGCGCTGAGCGGTCAGGTTGAGAAGTAAAACGTGAATCGTAATTCGTGAATAGTAAATATCATGTGGTGAAAGTTGGAGTCCGCTCCAACATCAAAACATGTCCGATTTACCGGTCACTTTTCTCGATTCACCTCTCCACCGGGGTGCTTCACTTCAGGAGTCGTCGTCTTCCGGTTCATCGACGGATATCTGATCGAGGCTCAGGGAATACAGTTCCCGGGCGGCGGCCAGGAGTTGTTCACGGCGGGCGTCGTCGGCATTGCGCAGCTGGGAGCTGGGGTGGTGAACCAGTTTGTTGGTCAGCGTCCGGGCCAGTTCCCTCATGACCGCCTCCGGATCCGCCCCGCGCCTGAGCTTGCTCAGGGCGTTGTTCAGGGACTTGTCACGGATGCCCGCCGCTTTTTCCCGCAGGGAGACGATGGTATTGACGGCGTCGAGGGAATGCATCCAGTCCATGAAATGCACCACCTGGGTGTCGATGATCTCCTCGGCCTGCCTGGCCGCCTCCTGGCGGCTGCGGATGTTTTCCTCGATCACGTCCTTTCCACCATGAACACGGGCCGGTGCTTGCGTTTGCCGACGGCATCTTCGACCACGTCGCGGTACAGGATGGGGGCGTCACTGCCGGTGGAGGAGATGACGATATCCGCCTCGTCCAGGTGCTGGGAGATGTCTTCCAGGGTGATGGCGTAACCGGAATACTGCTGGGCCAGGTATTGGGCGGCCTGGAGGGTGCGGTTGGCGACGATCATACGCCGCAGCCCCTTCTCGCGCAGATGCCTTGCGGCCAGTTCCACCGTCTCCCCCGCGCCGATGAGCAGCACGGTCTTGTCGTGCAGCTTGCCGAAGATCTGCTGGCTGAGGCGTACCGCGGCGAAGGCCACGGAGACGGGGTGGTTACCGATGGCGGTGTTGCTGCGGATCTCCTTGGCCACCTTGAAAGAGTGCTGGAACAGGCGTCCCAGCAGCTGGCCGACGCTGCCGGCGGTGAGGGCGGTTTGATAGGCGGTCTTGAGCTGGCCCAGGACCTGGGGCTCCCCCAGGACCATGGAGTCCAGGCCGCTGGCCACCCGCATCAGGTGCTTGACGGCGTCGAGGGAATGCATCCAGTCCATGAAATGCACCACCTGGGTGTCGATGATCTCCTCGGCCTGCCTGGCCGCCTCCTGGCGGCTGCGGATGTTTTCCTCGATCACGTCCTT
>JARRRO010000088.1:0-10462 GCA_037380645.1 Gammaproteobacteria bacterium
CGCCGACCCCTGCCCCGCATCCTTCATCACCCTGCTTCCCGGCCTCAGCCTGCTGCAGATCAGCGGCGGGGATGCCGCCGAATTCCTCCACAACCAGTTCACCTGCGAGGTGCGCGCCCTGGAGGATGGCGGCGGCTGCCCCGGAGCCTGGTGCAGCCCCAAGGGGCGGGTCATCACCACCTTCGTCCTCTACCGCCTCGGCGGGGAATTTTTCCTCTTGATGCCGACCACACTTCTGGAGCGCGTGGTGAAACGATTGCGGATGTTCGTGTTGCGGGCCGAGGTGAAGATCACGGACTTCACCGCGGAACGTACCGTCATGGGCATGCGCGGGGGTAACCACTCTCTCACGGAGGACGGCAGCGCCTTCCGCATCAATCGCCTGAACAAACGCCTGCATCTGTTCCTGCCCGCCGCAAACGGCGGCCGCTTTCTGATCGTCGATGACGATGCGGCGCTGCAACCGGTGTGGCTGGAACTGGCGAAGACCGTGCCGCCGGCAGACACCCGCTGCTGGAACCGGCTGGACATGGAAGCCGGCATCCCCTGGTTGAACGAGGAAACCACCGAACAGTTCCTGCCCCAGGAATTGAACCTGGATCAGATTGGCGCTCTGAGCTTCGACAAGGGCTGCTACCCGGGTCAGGAGATCGTCGCCCGGGTGCACTACCGCGGCCAGGTCAAACGCCGGCTGTATTCCGGCCATGCCGAAACCGGAGCCGCGGCCAGTGCCGGGATGAAGCTCAGGGATAACGCCGGCAAGACCATGGGTACGGTCGTTACCGCCGTCCCGGATATAACGGAAGGGGTGATGGTCCTGGCCGTTATCGATACCGCCAGCGTGGATGCCGGCAACATCCAACTGGAAGACGGCTCCATGCTGCACATCGATCCCGGGATTGCTATTCAATAAGATGAATGATCACTGTTAGGCGCCAAGGGAAACCCTGATGAGGACGCAGGCAAAATCACGGATAGTTCATCTGTTCTTTAACATCAGCATCCTCGCCAAGGGCGTCGACGGTGTGTTCGAAATTCTCGGCGGCCTCCTGCTTCTCCTGGTGACCCCGCTTCACATTCACTCCATTCTGCGCATTCTCACCATGCACGAGCTGAGCGAGGATCCGAAAGACCTTATCGCCAACTACTTACTCAACAGCACTCAGCACCTTTCGGCGGGCACCAAGAACTTCGCCGCGATTTATCTTCTCTGGCACGGCGCCGTGAAAGCCGGCCTGGTTGCGGCGCTTCTGTTCAGGAAGCGTTGGGCCTACCCCGCTGCCATGGCGGCGTTCTTCCTGTTCCTGGTATACCAGCTCTACCGTTATTCGCATACTGCCTCGCCGCTGCTTCTCGTGCTTTCGGCGGTCGATGTCTTTATCATTATCCTTACCTGGCTCGAATACCGGCGCCTCGCGACCATTGGTGGTTTTGCCAACCCAGGGGAATGAGTAGAAAACAAGACGGATTTACATACCAATCAACGATACGACCATGCGTAAACAGATCCTCGGGCTCCTCGCCTGGCTTGCGATCACCTTAATTGCCGCCGCCATCGGCAGCGCGGCGTCGATTCACGCCGCTTCCTTCTACGCCCGTCTGGTGCGCCCGGAGTGGGCCCCGCCGGCATTTGTCTTCGGACCGGTGTGGACGACGCTGTACGTCATGATGGGCGTTGCCGCATGGCTGGTCTGGCGCATTGACGGATTTCGCGCGGCGCGCGGGGCGTTCTCCCTGTTTCTGATCCAGCTTGCGCTGAACGCCCTGTGGAGCTGGCTGTTCTTCGGCTGGCACCTCGGCGCCCTCGCCTTTGCCGAGGTCCTGCTGCTGTGGTTTGCCATCCTGGCGACGCTGATCGCCTTCTGGCGCCTGAGGCCGCTGGCCGGCTGGCTACTGATCCCCTACCTGCTGTGGGTCAGTTTCGCCGGGATATTGAACTATTCCATCTGGCGACTCAATCCCGGGCTCCTGGGCTGAGGGTTCAATGCGCGTGGCCAGCGAATTCCGCCCCGCGTGGTGGCTGCCCGGCGCCCATGCCCAGACCCTGTGGCCATATCTGTTCCATTACGATGCAGGTAAGCTGACGCCGGAGCGCCTGGAGCTGCCGGACGGGGACTTCGTCGATCTGTGTCTGACGCGAGGGCATGATGCCGGCCCTGCCGACGCCCCTGTCGTCGCCGTCTTCCACGGGCTCGAGGGCGGCATAAGCTCTCCCTATGCCGCACGCATCATGGCCGCCGTCCGCCGTCGCGGCTGGCGCGGCGTGTTCATGCACTTCCGCGGATGCAGCGGCGTAATCAACCGCAAGGTCCCCAGCTACCACTCCGGGCACACCAGGGATATCGCTTATCTACTGGATACGCTGAGGAAGCGGCATCCCCGCACACCCCTGTTCGCCGTGGGCTATTCCCTGGGCGGCAACGCCCTGCTCAAGTACCTGGGTGAACGGGGGGAGGACACCCCGGTGGACGCCGCCGCCGCGGTCTCGGTGCCCTTCTTGCTGGCCGACGGGGCCGCGCGCATGAGCCGGGGATTTTCCCGGATCTACCAGCACCATCTCATAGGGCTGATGCAGCGCAAGGTCATGCACAAGGTGGAGGCAGGGATGCTGGATTACAAGCCGGAGGAGGTCCGCCGCCTGAAGACGTTTTACCAGTTCGACGACTGCGTCACCGCACCCCTGAACGGCTTCGCCGGCGCCGATGACTATTACCGGCAGTGCAGCTCGCGGCAATATCTGAAGGAAATAAGGGTCCCGGCCCTCATCGTCCACGCCCGCGACGACCCCTTCATGACCCCTGCGGCCGTCCCCACCGAAAGTGAGCTGTCGGACACGGTGCGCCTGGAACTCTCCGAGCGGGGCGGCCACGTGGGCTTCATCGCCGGCGGCCTGCCCTGGCGCCCGGAATACTGGCTGGAGCGGCGCATGCTCGCATATTTCGGTGCCCGCTAACCGCCGTCCCGCCCGGCCGACACCACGGCTTGCGTATGGCGGGCCAGCATCAGGTCCTCATCGGTGGGGATAACGAACACCTGTACGCTGGAATCCGGGGCATGAATGCGATGCCGGCCGGCGGCATTGGCTGAACGGTCCAGGTGCACGCCCAGCCAGTGCAGGGAGCGGCAGACGTCCTCCCGCACGACGGCGGCGTGTTCGCCGATGCCCCCGGTGAACACCAGGACATCCAGTCCGCCCAGGGCCGCAGCGAGGGATCCGGTCTCGCGGACGATGCGGTAGACAAACAGATCCACGGCGGCCTTTGCCTCCGGGGCCTTGCTGGCCAGGAGCTCGCGCATGTCATCGCTGATCCCGGATACCCCGAGCAGCCCGGACTGCCGGTACAGCAAATCCGACAGGGCCTCGTAATCCATGTCCTTTTCCTTCATGAGATAGAGCATGACGCCGGGATCCAGCGCGCCGCAACGCGTGCCCATGGGCAGACCGTCCAGGGCAGTGAATCCCATGGTGGTGGCAATGCTGCGCCGTTCCCGCATGGCGCACATGCTGGCGCCGTGGCCCAGGTGCGCGACGATGACCCGGCCGTCGGCGGCCGGGCCGGCTTCCCCGGGCAGCACGCCGGCAATGTATTCGTAGGACAGGCCGTGGAAACCGTAGCGGCAGACGCCTTCCCTCGTGATCCGGCGCGGCAGGGCGAACGCCGCCGCCACCTCAGGCTGGGTGGCGTGGAAGGCCGTATCGAAACAGGCTACCTGCGGCAGCGCCGGCGCCTTGCGGTTCAGGGCACGCACCGCCGCGAGGTTGTGGGGCTGATGCAGGGGCGCCAGCGGCACCAGCGCCTCCAGGCGTTCCAGCACGCCGTCATCGATCAGGACTGGTGCCGTAAATTCGGTGCCCCCGTGCACAACGCGGTGGCCGGCGGCGGCGAGCGAGTAATCGGCCGAATGGCCGTCGATCCATTCCAGCAGCTCGCCCAACAGATCCTCGTGCCGGGCGGCGGCGGGGAAATCCCTGTCGGCGATTTCATTGCCCGCGGCATCCACAATGCGCAGCCGGGGTGCATCGCCGATGCCCGTGAAACTGCCGCCGGCAACGGCCTCCGGCACGCCGCCTGCCTGCTCCTGGCTGTACAGCGCGAACTTGATGCTGGAGGATCCGGAGTTGACGGCGAGAATGACGCGGTTCATTGCCGCCGCCGGTGCCGGTGCATGAGCGCGGCCACGGCGCAGGTTGCCTGCCGGCTTTGCACGCTGTCGGCCCGACTGGTCAGCATGATGGGCAGCCGGGCCCCGACCACGATGCCGGCCGCCTCGGCGTCGGCGAGATATTCCAGTTGCTTCGCCAGCATGTTGCCGGCCTCCAGATCCGGCGCGACCAGGATGTCGGAACGGCCGGCGACAGCTGACTCGATGCCCTTGGCCCGGGCGGCCTCCGTCGAGATGGCGTTATCGAATGCCAGGGGGCCATCGACGATGCCGCCGGTGATCTGGTTGCGGTTGGCCATCTTGCAGATGGCCGCCGCCTCGACGGTCGACCGGATCTTCGGTTCGACCACTTCTACGGCGGACAGGACCGCCACCCTGGGTTGTTTGATGTCCAGGGCCAGCGCGAGGTCTATGGCATTCTGGACGATGTCCTTTTTGGTCGCGAGATCGGGATAGATATTAATGGCGCCGTCGGTGACGAACAGCGGCCTATCGAAGGTCGGTATATCCAGGACAAACACGTGGCTCATGCGCCTTTCGGTACGCAGCCCGGTTTCGCCCTGCACCACGGGATGCAGGAATTCGTCGGTGTGCAGGCTGCCCTTCATAAGTGCGCCGACCTCTCCCTTGCGCGCCATAGCGACGGCCCGGGCCGCCGCGGCATCGGAATGCTCGGTGGGAACCAGCTGGTAGGGTTCGATATCGATGCCGGCCTCTTCGGCGGCGGCGCGGATCTTGTGCTCGGGGCCGATCAGGACCGGGATGATGAGATTGGCCTTGGCCGCGGCGACGGCGCCGCCCAGGGAATTGGCATCGACGGGATGCACCACGGCTGTCCGGATGGGCTCGAGTTTCTCGGCCATTGCTGTCATGCGCCGGAACTTGTCGCCGCGTTCCTCCAGCCTGACCTCGGGCAGCTCGACCCGTTTGCGCCGGATCTTTTCCGTGGGCGCGATGACCAGCGCGCTGCCGTCAATCACCACCTTGCCGTCCTGGTTAGTGCACGTGCAATCAAACCTGACATGGTGGTTTTTCTCGTCCTTTTCCCTGGCCGTGACGGTCACGGTAACAGTGTCGCCCGGGCTGACGGGAGCGCGAAAAGCCAGTGACTGATCCAGATAGATGGTGCCCGGACCCGGCAATTCCGTGCCGAGCACGGTGGAAATCAGTGCGCCGCCCCACATGCCGTGGGCGATGATCTTGTGGAACATGTCGCTGCTGGCGTATTCGGGATCGACCATGGCGGGGTTGACGTCGCCGGACATGGCCGCAAACAGCTCGATGTCGTGGCGCGTCAGCTTGCGGGTCAGACTGGCGGTCGCGCCGATCCCGATTTCATCGAAGGTCCGGTTCTCTATATATCCGTCGGTGTCTTCCATGAAATTACTCCGACCCGGTCATGCGGACTGCGGCTTTTCAGCGCTGCAGGACATAGCGGCCGGGCGCATCGGCGAGTGGCTTGTAACCCTGATCCGGCACGCCCATGGTAGGCGGTCCGGATTCCCCGGCGGAGTGCTCGCACAGCCAAGTATGCCATTCCGGCCACCAGGACCCTTCGCGCTCCGCGACTTCCTCGCGCCATGTTTCCGGACCCACGTAAGGTGCGTCGGCGGCCTTGTCGGCAATCTGATAGACGCGGCCCCGGTGACCCGGTTCGCTGACCACGCCGGCATTGTGCCCACCGCTGGTGAGGACAAAGGTGACATCACCGCCTGCCAGGGCGTGGATCTCGAAGACCGATTGCCAGGGCGCGATGTGATCCTTGCGCGTTCCCACCACGAACAGAGGCAGCCTGACGTCGCCCAGTGAAATGACGTTGCCCCCCACCTTGTAGCGGCCTTCCGATAGTTCATTCCGCAGATACAGACGTCTCAGGTATTCCGAGTGCATGCGGTACGGCAGCCGGGTCGCATCCGTACTCCATGCCATCAGATCAAACATGGGCATCCGCTGGCCCATCAGGTAATCATGCACCAGATGGGACCAGATAAGATCGTTGGAGCGCAGAAACTGGAACGTGCCCTTCATCTGTATGGAATCCAGATAACCCGTATCCCACATCAGGTCCTCCAGGAAGTCCACCTCGCTTTCATCGATAAACAGCTCGAGTTCCCCCGCCACCGAGAAATCCGTCAGGCTGGCGATGGCATTGACGGCATCCAGGGCCGCCATGATCCCGGATTCGCGGTAATCATCCATGCCTGTGTCCCGGTCTTCGCTACCCGGATTCTTCCAGGAAATTATGAACACCGTGTGTCCCTGGCCGACCAGCCAGCGGACCAGGGAATTTTCCGGGGACAGATCCAGGATGTAATACTTCATGATCCAGGCCGGGACGATGAGCACCGGCTCTGCCCGGACCCTGTCCGTTGCCGGCGAATACTGGATCAACTCCATGAGATCATTGCGATATACGACCTTGCCGGGCGTGACGGCCACCGTTCTGCCGGGTTGGTACTCCTCGGCGCCGGCCGGCGGTTCCCCGAAGGCAAGACGGCGACTGTCGTCGAACCAGTTGGCGAACCCCTGCAGGAAGTTGCGCCCCCCCGTTTTGATGCTGCGCTTGATAACCTCCGGATTGACGCAGGGATTATTGGACGGCGACAGCGTGTCCAGGATCTGGCGGGTGGTGAAATTCACCACATCTCCGTGATGTTCGCTCACGCCGTCCACGTTCGTCGTGGCGTTATGCCACCATTGTTGCGTAAGCAGGAAAGACTGGTGGACGGCATTGAACGGCCATTCCTGCCATTCCTCGCTGCTGAAACGCTTGTCGTGGGCCAGGGGTTGTATGCAGGCCCCGGACTCTGATCCCGCCAGGGCGTGCGGCAGGAATCCGGCGAATTTCATTGTCTTGCGCCAGGCTTTCTCCAGGAGCTGGGCCTGCTTGCCCGGGGAGGTGGAAAGATGCCACGACCAATCCGCGTACGCGGCCAGGATAGAGGCCGGCGATACCCCGGCCGTCGTATGCCCGACCCAGGCGTGGGCGAGTCGGTCCAGGATCTGCTTGCTGCCTTCGGTAACATCTGCGGCCTGCCCGGCGGGAGCGCCGCCCCTGTCACCCTCCTTCCCATGCCTGCTTTTGGGTACCGGTGCGGAGGGTCTGCCGGGCCCGGGCCTGGACGTCGACCGGCTGACTGCTTTGTCACGGCTGTCCGCTTCGATATGTTCCGTGTGCGTACTCATTTTTACAGTCCGTTTAGATACGCAGTCCGCCATCCACCTCCAAGACCCGGCCGGTGTAAAAATCGTTCTCGAGAATATATACGGCGCTGTGGCCGATTTCCTCGGGCTTGCCGAGCCGTTTCAGGGGGATGCGTGCGACGATCTTCTCCAGGATCTTCTGCGGCACGTTGGCCACCATTTTCGTGTCGCAGAAACCGGGGGCTATCGCCGCAACGCGGATACCGTGACGCGCCAGTTCGTTGGCCCAGGTCACCGTCATCGCGGCGACGCCTGCCTTGGCGGCAACATAGTTAGTCTGGCCGACATTGCCGGAGCGCGAGATGCTCGAAATATTGATGATGACTCCGCCCTCGCCCTGCTCGATCATTTTAACGGCCGCTTCCCGCGCACACAGGAAGACGCCGCGCAGGTCAACTTTGAGCACGGACTCCCAGTCTTCCAGCGACATCTTGCCGACCACCTTGCCGTCCTTGGCCTTCACCAGAAGGCCATCGCGGGTGATGCCGGCATTGCTGATCAACGCATCCACACGGCCGAAATCCTTTTTGACATTGTTAAATAACGCGACAATCGCGGAGTCGTCGGACACGTCGGTGAGATAATATCCGGCCCCACCGCCCGTTTTACTGCACAGTTCGGCGGTTTCCGCCAGGCCATCTTCGATAATCCCCGCCAGTGCCAGCCGCGCGCCCCTGGCAGCAACCATCTCTGCCATCTTGCGTCCCAGCCCACGCTCTGCGCCAGTCACTACAACCACTTTGTTTTCCAGATCCATAGGTGCGAATTCTCCAGGTGAAAAAAATTGTAAAAATATCTCCCGGCGGTCACGGCGCTGAAGCGGTTCAATTCGCTTTATGACCGCTGCTTTTCCCGTTGCCCGTGGAAGACTTTTTTGTCGCGGGGGATTTCCCGGTACGTTTACCGGTGCCGCCAGCAACCGCCGCCGACGCGGAGGTCAGGTCCGACAGCCATTGCTGCTGTAGTGACACGGCCCGTTCGGCCATCTCCTGCCAGCCCATGACCGGCGTCTTGCCGGGTGACTGCGCAGCGGGCTTCACGGAACGCAGCATGTCGAACCAGGCTTCCCAGAGCCGGTGCTGCATGTCGGCCCACATATCGAGGCCTTCCTCCAGATGGCGCACCCAGTGCGTATAGGCTTGGGGCGCCCCTTCAACCTGCTCCAGGTTTTCGACGATCGCCATCAATGTTTGCTTCTGCATATCGAGGGCATGGTTGACCTGCTGCTCCACGGTGGAAACCGACTGTTCCCATACATTGTGCTCTTTGGTGGAACCTGCGTTCTGCAGGGTACCGAGCCAATTCAGCAGGAACTTCTGCTGCTGTCCCAACCACGCTCGTTGAAATTCCGATACCTGCCTAGTCCAGTCCGTCATCTATTGCCTCCCTTGGCTATGGATGAACTTGATCTCGGTCTTTATACATCAGTGTATTTCCAATAATCCTTTTATCGAAGTCGACAATAAACGGAGGCGTTCCGCTTTGAGTTGATCTGGATCAGTTAGTCCATTCAGACCCGTACCGGCACACCTGTATTGGTTTGTCGGTGTCCGCCATGCGGGCCGGTTCCCTGCTCCAGAAGTTAACATCGGAATTTAACGGGACATTGAAAAAAACTATCCATACTCCGTATACATGGCTGTCGAAAAGCGAAGTTTTTCAACAGCCTGTATATCAACCGGAAGCACATCCTTCCTTTACTTTGAATCCGCTCCGCCCCATTCCGTTCATTCCGGATAAGGCCGATCCGGTGCCCGGATTGGCGAAGTCAGGCGTATTCATGAGATAATGTAATAACTTATTGACAACCCGGTACTGCCCTCGACCACTATTCAAGATGCGATCTCCCCGACTCTTCTACCTGGCCATCGTCCTGGTCTGTGGCGGCCTGCTGGGCTTCGGCTATTACCTGCAGTTCGCCCGGGGACTGGAGCCCTGCCCCCTGTGCATCTTCCAGCGCCTGGCCTACCTGGGAGTACTGGGCTTCGCCGTCATCGGACTGATCCACGGCCCGGGCCGGCCGTGGCTGACAGTCTACAGCGGCCTGGTAACCCTCACCGCCTTGGCGGGCATCGCCGTCGCCGGCCGCCAGGTCTGGCTGCAGCACCTGCCGGCGGACCAGGTGCCGGCCTGCGGCCCCGGCCTGAATTACATGCTGCAGGTCTTTTCCCTGCCTGAGACCCTGAAGATGGTGTTCAGGGGTTCGGGGGAATGTGCCGAGGTGCACTGGACCTTCCTGTCCCTGAGCATCGCCGAATGGAGTCTGATCTGGTTCAGCCTAATCGCGATCGCCGCCCTCTTCCACACCTTCAAGGGGGAGAAATATCTTGCCTGAGAAGCGCCATCTCGTCCTGTTGCTTCTGCTGGTGCTGGCGGGGCCGTGCCTGGCAGCGGACGGCGGCGCCCCCCTCCGGGGCGTCGATACGGTGGCCATCCACATCCAGGGGCTGGAGCACGACCTCAAGACCTATGGCGTGACCGAGGCCAGCCTGAAGTCGGCGCTGGCGCAGCGCCTGGCCACCGCCGGGATCAAGATGGTGGAGCCGGGGGATATAGACCGCTCGCCGAGGAGCGCCGTCCTGACACTGCGCCTGACGCTGAACCGCACCGCCTATTACTTTTTCCTGTACAACCGGCACCTGGCGGTGCAGAGCAGACTGCCGCTGGACCGAGACCCGCAGGCCTACACCTGGGTCACTACCTGGTCGAACACGAAGATCGGCATGCTCATGCCCAGGGAACGGGGACGGATCAAGAACCTGTCCCAGAAGCTGGCCGACGAGTTCCTCAAGGAATACCGCCGGCAGAACCCGGGATAAGCTACTAGACACACGTCAGCGGTTTGCCGCGGGAGGTGCGGCGGTAGTCAGGGGCGGAAGCCCCCCGGCAGGTTGCCGCCCATGCCGCGCAGCAGGTTCTGCATGCCGCCCTTTTTGGAGATTTTCTTCATCATCTTCTGCATCTGTGTGTGCTGCTTCAGCAGCCGGTTCACGTCCTGGATCTGGGTGCCGGAGCCGCTGGCGATGCGCTTTTTCCTGGAGCCGTTGATGACGGCGGGGAAACGGCGTTCCTGCGGGGTCATGGAATTGATGAT
>JARRRO010000089.1:0-8406 GCA_037380645.1 Gammaproteobacteria bacterium
CTGGCAGAGGCGCGCAGGTCGGTAGCCATGACCGGCGCACCGGTCAGATTCTCAGAGCCGGTGCAGATGGCGGTGTTGCCCTCCAGCTTGATCTTGGCGCCCATGCGCTGTAGCTCTTGGACATGCATGAAGCGATTCTCGAAGATCGTCTCGGTGACCACGCCAACCCCCTCCGCAATGGCGTTGAGGGCGGTGAACTGGGCCTGCATGTCGGTGGGGAAGGCGGGGTAGGGCGCGGTGTGGATATCCACCGCCTGGGGACGCCGTCCCTCCATGTCGAGGCTGATGAAGTCCTCTCCGACTTCGATCTTCGCCCCTGCCTCGCGGAGTTTTTGCAGCACCGAGTCGACCAGTTCGGGACGGGTGTCGCGTACCCGGATGTTACCCCGGGTGATGGCGGCGGCGACCAGGAAGGTGCCGGTTTCGATACGGTCGGGCAGGACATCGTATTGCGTGCCTTTGAGGGAATCGACGCCTTCGATGGTGATGGTGGCGCTACCGGCGCCGCTGATTTTTGCCCCCATGCGGTTGAGGCAGTCGGCCAGATCAACCACTTCCGGCTCGCGGGCGGCGTTTTCGATCAGGGTGGTGCCCCGGGCCAGGGTGGCGGCCATCATCAGGTTCTCGGTGCCGGTCACCGTGACTATGTCCATGGTCAGCTCTGCCCCTTGCAGCCGGTCCGCCCGGGCCCGGATGTAGCCGCCCTCGACATCGATATGCGCGCCCATGGCCTCCAGCCCGCTGATGTGCAGGTTCACCGGGCGCGATCCGATGGCGCAGCCTCCGGGCAGCGACACGTCAGCCCGGCCGTAGCGGCTCAGCAGCGGCCCCAGGACCAGGATGGAGGCACGCATGGTCTTCACCATCTCGTACGGCGCGAAGAAGTTGTTGAGGCTGCGGTTGCTGACCTCGATGTTCATCTTCTCGTCCACCATGAGCTCCGAGCCCATGCCCGCCAGCAGGGCCATGGTGGTGGTTATGTCGTTCAGATGGGGGACATTGCTGACGACCACCGGCTCGCTGGTGAGCAGGGTGGCGGCCAGGATCGGCAAGGCGGCGTTCTTGGCGCCGGAGATGCAGATCTCCCCCTCAAGCGGGATACCGCCATGGATGATGAGCTTGTCCACCGGGGTACTCAGGTCTAGCCGGAGATCACGCGGAAGTCTTTTTTGCGTTCCCACTCATCCGGGGTGTAGGCCTGGATGGAGAGGGCGTGGATGTCCGTCCCCATCTTCTCGCCCAGCGTCCGGTACACCCGCTGGTGTTTCTGCACCATGGACATGCCCTCGAATTCCCCGCTGACGACCAGGGCGGTGAAATGGGTGCCGTCACCGTCCACCTCCACCGTGGCCCCGGGCAAACCCGCCTCTATCAGCTGCTTTATCTCGTCAGTGTGCATACACCTACTCCGAATCCGTCGGATGAATGAAAGGGGCAATTATCGCGGTCTGTACGGGTAATTACCAGTGACCGCCGCCGGGAGGGCGGTGATGAAGCGGGACTCGCTGGCTTGCGGGGGCCTCAGGCATCGACGAAACCCCCAGGCAAGGTATAGTTATCGATACAACAAAACCTGCCTTTACCGCCGATCCGGCCGGCCCCGGGCCGACGGCAGGGCTCCCCTCAGGTGCCTTCCTTGCTCTCCTGGTCCTTGTCAGTGCTGACCAGATGCTTGTTCTTCTCCGCGATCCGCTTGATCAGGGCGTCCAGGCCGATGCGGTTCACCAGGGAATTGTATTCGCCCCGGAAGGTGATGATCAGGCTGGTGGAATCCACCACCACGTCCACCACCTTCCATTGCCCGTTCTCGAGATGCATGCGGTACTGGATGGGAATGGACCCCGCCCCGCCTGACTGTTCGACCTCGGTCTTGACCATGACCATCTTGGCGCCGGGATTAGCCTGGGCCGGGTAATACTTGATGGGTTCGTCGCTGTACTGCAGCAGGGCCTTGGCGTAGGTCCTTATCAGCAGGGTCTTGAACTGCTCGATGAATTCCTGGCGCTGCTTTTCGGTGGCGCTATCCCAGGTGTTCCTGCCCAGGACCCAGCGCGACATGCTGACGAAATCGAAATGCGGCGCCACCAGATTTTCCACCAGATTGTACAGACGGCCGGGATCGGCCTGCAGCTGCTTCTTCTCGGAAGTCAGCCGGTTGATCACCTGGTTGGAGGTCGTGCGGACAACCTCGGTCGGGTCCTGTGGCGCCGCCTGCGCCGGCGGCAGCAGCAGGGGAAAGAGGACAAAGGCTGTCATTACGGCTCGCGACATCATAGGGCGCATTCTCCACGGTAGGCTCGACGGCCCGGGCCGCCCGACAAGCAGGTACGGCGTCCCGACGTCCCGGCCGGCAAGTCTTTATACGTCCCGGGCTTCCCGCCCGGGGCAGTGTTGTATTTACGCATCATCGTTGCTTTACTGCCGCACAGTTTAATGGATTTCCAAGTCGGTGAGAAAGTACATCCGGGTAAAAGTTTCGCCGCGGGTCCCGGAATTGCCCGGAATGGCGGCCCGCGTCTCAGTCAAACGGCCGCCACCACAGGATCAGACGCGGCAGCAGGGTCAGCGCCCCCAGCAGCGCCAACAGCATGGCCAGGGCCGTGAGCAGGCCGAAGTAAATGGTGGGGATGAAATTCGACAGGACCAGGATGGAAAAGCCCACCATGATGGTGATGGAGGTGTAAAAGGCGGCGCTGCCGACGTTGGCATGGCAGTAATGCAGGGTGGCGGCGTAATCGTGGTTGTGCCGCGGCAGTTCCTCGCGGAAACGGTGGATGTAATGGATGCCGTCGTCGACGGCGATGCCGATGGTAATGGCCGCGATGGTGATGGTCATCATGTCCAGGGGGATACCGACCAGGCCCATGAGGCCGAGGATGGATATCGCCGCCAGGATGTTGGGGACGATGCCTATCACCGCCAGCTTCCAGGAACGGAACAGGACCAGCAGCATCAGGGCGATGCCCAGCATGACTATGCCCAGGGTCAGGATCTGGGACCGGAACAGGCTCTGCAGCATGTTGTTGTACAGCACCAGGAGCCCGGTCAGCTGGAACCGGTCGCTGGAGAGACCGAATTTGGTATGCAAATCGTGCCGGATCTCCTTCAGCAGAGCGTTGCGGTGCAGGTTGGGCAGGGAATCCCGGATCCGCAGCGAGATGCGCGCCTCGTCCTGGTTGAGGGAAACATAGGGGTCGATGAGGGTGGCCCGCAGCTTCTTGGGCAGCCGCTTGTACAGTATGGCCAGCTCGAAGGCGTTGAACTCCTGGCCGTTCACCAGTTGCTCCGCCACCCGTATGGTCGATGCCAGGGACAGGACCTTGCCCACCGCCGGGAGGGAAGCCAGATAATCATTAACGCCCTTGATCAGGTCGATCTTCTCCGGGGTGAACCAGTAGTCGGCTTTGTTCACCTTGACGTTGCCGAAGACCTGGCTGAAGTCCTCATCGTCGCCGGCTCCCCCGCCGGAGGCGGGGGCGGAGGATGCGGCGGGATAATGAGTGTGGAATTTGATAATAACATCCAGGGGCGTGGTGCCGCCCAGCTCGTCGTCAATCTGTTTCAGACCCTGGTAGATCTCCGTATCCTTGCTGAAATAGTTGACGAAGCTGTTCTCCACCCGCAGGTGCGTCATACCCACGATGCTGACCACGGCCACGGCCAGGGATGCCCAAAGCACCATGCCGCCGTGGCGCTCGGTCAGGCTCGCCAGGGCCGCGGTTACCGGGGAACGTTTGCTCTCGGACAACCCGGGCGTCTGCTTCTTCAGCAGCATGAGCACGCAGGGAAACAGCAGGAAGGTGGTGACAAAGGCGACGGCGAGGCCGATGGTCATCATCCAGCCGAAGTCGATGACCGGCTTGATGTCGCTGAACACCAGGGAGCAGAACCCTATCATGGTGGTCAGGGCGGTATACAGGGACGGCCACACCATCTTGCGGGCGGTCTCCGACACCAGCCAGAACTGCGACTGGTCGGAGTAGTCCCGGAGCAGCTGCCGGTAGCGCACCACCAGGTGGATGTTCAGGGACATGGTCAGGATCAGCATCAGCGAGATGAAGTTGGAGGAGATCACCGTGACGTCCCAGCCGACGAATCCCAGCAGTCCCACCATGAGCAGGCCGGAGAAGGCGCAGCTGAGCAGCGGCAGGACCACCCAGCGCGGCCGGCGGAAGATGATGCTCAGCATCGCGATCATGAACACGAAAACGCCCAGGCCGAAATCCACCAGATCGTTCTTGATGAACCGGATCATGTCGTTGGAAATCATGGGCAGGCCGCCCAGGTGCAGGGTTCCGTACTGCTGGTAATGCGACATAATCTCCCGGATGTCCCCGATCATCCGGTGATTCTGTTCGTTCACCGTCTCCTTCACCTTGCGGTAGCGCTTCTCTATCCGATCCAGCCGCTTCGCCTCCAGCTCGCTGAGACCGGTGTCGTACTTCTTGGCGATAAGCCGGTTGCGCTGATCACGGAGATCCCGGTATTCGGGGTTTTTCTGGAGGTCGAGTTTGAGCGCCGTGACCTTGCCGTCGCGGCTGATGATGAGCTGGCTGAACAGGGGACTGTGGGTCAGTTCCTCGCGGGCCTTGTCCTTGTCCACGTCCTTGTCCAGCAGGGTCCGGTAGTTCTTCGACAGCTGCAGCAGCGAACCCTTCACCACCGTGAGCAGGGGGATGTCCACCAGCGAGGTGACCGAAGCGATATGCTTGACCTGCCTGAGATCATCCCGCAGTCGGCGGATGACATGCAGATTCTTGTCGGAAAACAGATCGCCATTGGGGGAAAAGGTGACGAACAGGAATTCCCTGTTGCCGAATTCTTCGTTGACCTTCCGGGTCTGTCTGAGGGCCTGGTCATTCTGCAACAGCAGGGAATCCGCCGAGGCGTCCAGGCGGAAATCGTTGGCGTAATAGGCGAAAAACCCGAATATGCACAGGAGTACAACCAGCACCACCAGCGGCTTTGCCAGGATCAGATCGTCATAAAGCTTCGCCAGGATGTTTCTCATTGTGATTGTTGGTCCTGAAGAACAACGCCTTGCAGCATGGGCCGGCGCGGGATCTCGCCGGCGCTGCCCGTATCACCCGGCAGGGTGGATGGCGGGTCATCTAACCGGAGGGTTCGTATTATTATTGAATGGCGGCGGTTTAGAAAGGGGGAATGGGGAAAAAGTGCGTGCCCCTTCACGCTGTTGCGACGTCAACGGCGCTTGTCTTTGGTATATCCGGCGCCGTTCCCTGTGTGCTAGAGTCTGTTAACCAATCCTGCTGATCAAGGAGACGGCCATGCGCAGGCTCACTCTATTTATCCTGTTTACCCTGGCGGGCACGGCCTTCGCCGCTACCCCCGCCCCGGACAACGCCCAGGCATATATCATTACGCCGAGAGACGGTGAAACGGTACACAACCCGGTGACCGTGCGCTTCGGCCTGAAGAACATGGGGGTGGCCCCGGCGGGGGTGGATGTCGCCAATACCGGCCATCACCACCTGCTCATCGACACCGGCACGCCGCCGCTGGACCGGCCCGTCCCCAGCGACGCGCATCACCGCCACTTTGGCGGCGGCCAGACCGAGACCACCCTGGAACTGGCCCCGGGGACCCATACCCTGCAGCTGCTGCTGGGGGACAAGAACCATATCCCCCACGATCCCCCGGTGATGTCCGAGCGGATCACCATACACGTGGAATAAGGGGGCCGTAAGCCGTCAGGCCACGGCGGCGTTTTCCAGGATCTCGATCTTGTAGCCGTCCGGGTCCTCGACGAAGGCCAGGTTGACACTGCCGCCCTTCATGGGGCCGGGTTCCCTGACGATGGTGCCGCCACGCTTGCGGATCTCGTCGCAGGTGGCATAAACGTCATCCACGCCGATGGCAATGTGACCATAGCCCTCGCCCAGATCATAGTGATCGATGTCCCAGTTATGGGTCAGTTCCAGTACGGTGGAGTCCTTCTCGTCACCGTAGCCGACGAAGGCCAGGGTGAACCGGCCCGCCGGTATCTCCATCTCCCGCAACAGCTTCATCCCCAGCACTTCCATGTAAAACTTCTTGGAACGTTCCAGGTCGCCGACCCGCAACATGGTATGTAACAAGCGCATTTCCTACCTCCAGTTGAGCAGCTTGGCGGTGGATTGCGGAACGAACCGGCTGTCCGCTCCTGCCGATGATCTCGAGTGCCCTGTTATACCGTATTCGGGGGCGGCAATGCCAGCCACCGCGGCCGGCATTCAGGCAGGGGGCGGCGGCAGGGCAGCCAGCAGGGCGTCCAGTTCCCGCCGCGTCAGGAGCTCTGCAGCGCCGCGCCATACTCCGCGGCGCCGGTCAGCCGCTTTACCCGCTGCGTCTTTCCCTCGGCGACGGTCAGTTCCGTATCCACCAGGGTCACCCGGCCGCCGTTTGCGGCGATGGTAGCCAGCCGGTGGCGGGTGAACCGGGAGCGCGGCGAGGTCTGGTGCCAGCGGCAGAGCCCGGTGAACTCCGGCAATTCCCGCGATGTCGTGGTAAAGCGGTAACGCGGTTTCCACTCCCCGCCTCCTTCGCGGTAAAACAGGGCGTGGCCTCCGTCGTAGGGGCGGACCTCGTACTCTATACCTTCGCTGCTTGCCCTGCCGCCGTCCAGGCGCAGGGGCACCAGGCAGGACTGGCCGTTGCCCACGTCCACCAGATAGTCCCCATCCAGCCTCACCAGCAGCACCATGTGGCCGAAATCCATCGGTACGGACCGCTCCAGGAGCATGGCCGCAGCCAGGTAGCGGACCTCGAAGCCCATGGCCCCGAGCATGGCGTGGAACAGGCCGTTGCATTCGTAACAGAAGCCGCCGCGCCTCTCGTCCACGATCTTGGCATAGAAGCGTTCCGTTTCCAGAACAATTGGCCGCCCCAGGTGGATATCCAGGTTTTCAAACGGCACCGTGCGCAGAAAGGCCTCCTGCAGGGCGGCCAGGGTGGCGAGATCCGGCTCCCGGGGGCCCTCATAACCAATGCGGGAGAGACAGGCTTCCAGGTCCATGGTCATGGCGCCACGCAGGTCATTGAAAAAGATTTCGCATCAAGGACATGTGTCCGGTACATGAAAGCACCGGCATTTTCCAATCGCATTATCTACTGACTCGTCGGCAGGGCGATCTCCCCGGACAGGATCCCGGCCAGGGCTTCCACGTAGGTCTCGTGCTCCACCGCGAGGACGCGATCGGCCAGGGAGCGGACGGTGTCGCCGGCGCGCACCGGGACCCGCTTCTGGAGCAGGATGGGTCCGGCGTCGTAATCCCCGGTGACCAGATGCACGGTCACGCCGGTCTCCTCCTCGCCGGCGGCCAGGACGGCCTCGTGGACCTTGTCCCCGTACATGCCCCGGCCCCCGTATTTGGGCAGCAGGGAGGGGTGGATGTTGATAACCCGGCCCCGGAACCGGGACAGGGTGCGCGGACCCAGGCGCTTCATGTAGCCGGCCAGGATCACCAGGTCCACCTCGTGCCTGACCAGGGTCTCGCAGATGGCGCGATCCAGGTTATCGGGGTCGGTGAAGGTCCTGCTACTGATGTGATAGGCGGGGATGCCCTCGTTCTCGGCGCGTTCCAGGGCGCCGGAGTCGCCGTTGTTGCTGATGACCACCACGGGGACGGCGGACAGCCGCCCGCGCCGGCAGGCATTGAAGATGCTCTGCATGTTGGTGCCGCGGTGCGAGGCGAGGAACCCTAACCGTTTAAGCGTCATTCGTATCGTCTGCCGTATGCGTTTGAAAACCCAGTGCGCGTAGCCTGTGCTCGAGGGCGTCCGAACAATGATCCAGTTCCACGCGCAGGTTCGGGAACTCACGGCGCATCGGGTATTGATTACGCAAGGCGTCGAAGAAGTCGCCGCGCCGATCTTCCTGAACTTCCAGTATACGCGTCAGTGAGGCGCTGTCACTGCGCACATCATAGTTGCCGAGCACAGCCGTGGCGACGGCCTCCGTGTCGTCCTGCCAGCCCGACAGGCGCAGGGTCCCGCCCCCGGCCGCTTCCCGGGACGAGGCCGGTTCGGTTGCGGGAACTCCCAGGAAGGCGCACACCCCCTCATAGGCCATGCGGGTGGCACGCCGCTTGGCGTCATAGCTGTAACCGGCGATATGCGGCGTCCCCAGCCGTACCCTCTTCAGCAGGCCGGATGAAAGGACCTACTATGACCTGGATGACATTCGGGAGGCGGACATCGTCAGCCTGCACGTGCCCCTGGTACGGGACGGTGATTATCCCACCCTGAACCTGGTGGACGGGGACTTCCTCGACGGGCTGCGCGAGGACGCCGTGTTGATCAACACTTCCCGCGGTGAGGTGGTGGACGAGACGGCGTTGAGCGCCTTCCTGGACGCCTGTCCCCGTGCCGCGGCGGTGCTGGACGTGTGGCGGAACGAGCCCCGCA
>JARRRO010000090.1:0-9067 GCA_037380645.1 Gammaproteobacteria bacterium
CATCTTCCTCATCCACATCCCCGTGCTGCTGACCGTCATCTTTCTTACCCTGAAGAAATTGCACGGGGAATGGTCCGGCGAGTCGGAGCAGCGTTTCGATTTCAAGGGGGCGGTGATCTTCGCCGCCGGCATCAGCGCCCTGATCTACGGCCTGTCCCTGCTGCCGGCGCTGCACAGCATCTGGCTGATCCTCCTCGGCCTGTCCCTACTCACGGGCTTTTTCCAGCTGGAGAAGCGCATGCGGGACCCCATCCTGGACGTCAGGCTGTTTTTCGAGAACCGGCTGTTCCTGTTTTCCAGTCTGGCGGCCCTGTTCCTGTATTCGGCCTCCTTCGGGCTGTCCTACCTGATGAGCCTGTACCTGCAGTACATCAAGGCCATGAGCGCCGATACCGCGGGCATGGTGCTGATGTCCCAGCCCGTGATGATTGCCGCCCTGTCCCCGTTCACCGGCCGCCTGTCGGACCGGATCGAACCCCGCCTCCTGGCCTCCGCCGGCCTCATTCTGAACGTGACCGGCTATTTCCTGTTGTCCCGCAGCGGCATGGACACCCCTTTGATCTACATCATCCTGTGCCTGTTCACCACGGGCATAGGCTTCGCCCTGTTTTCCTCCCCCAACATCAACGCCATCCTCGGCGCGGTCCGGCGCGAGCAACTGGGGATCGCCAGCGGCATCACCAGCACCATGCGCGTGCTCGGCCAGATGTTCAGCATGGCCGTGATCACCACCGTCTTCGCGGTGAACATGGGGCGGGTTCAGATCACCCCCGAGCTGTATCCGGTCCTGCTGCACAACGTGCAGGTCTGCCTGGTGATCGCATCAGGGCTGGCCATGATCGCCCTGCTGAGTTCACTCTCAAGGGGCGATCTGCACTGACATACTGAAAAGAGATCAGGGCCCTTCAACCGCGGCGAAAAAATAGTATAGTTGCACACCGAGGCGGCGCGGCCGCCTTTCTGATGTCAACTTCCCAGTTCACGAGAGCATCCATGTTCGAATCATTCGAGAAACTGCCCGACGACCCCATCCTGGGCCTGACCGTCGCCTACAACAAGGACCCCAACCCCCACAAGATCGATCTCGGCGCCGGCGTCTACAAGACGGAAGACGGCAACACCCCTATCTTCGACGCTGTGAAAAAGGCGGAGGCGATCCGCCTGGAGACGGAAACCACCAAGACCTACACCCCCATCTCCGGGGACCCGGCCTTCTGCGAACGCATCCGGCCCTTGATCCTCGGCGCCGACCATGCGGTTATCAAGGAAGGCCGCGCCTGCGCCGCCGCCACCCCGGGGGGCTCCGGCTCCCTGCGCCTGGCCGGCGAACTCATCAACAGCTGGAAGCCGGGCGCCGACCTGTGGGTATGCAGACCCACCTGGGGCAACCACATCCCCCTGTTGGGACAGGCCGGCCTGAACATCCGCGAATATCCGTATTACGACCCCGACGGTCACGGCATCCTGTTCGAGGAGATGCTGAAGACCCTGTCCGGCCTGGGGCCCGATGACGTGGTCCTGCTGCACGGCTGCTGCCACAATCCCACCGGTGCCGACCTGTCACCGGAACAGTGGCGGGGAGTGGCCGGTGTCGCCGCGGAACGCGGCTTCCTGCCGCTGGTGGACTTCGCCTACCAGGGCCTGGGAGAGAGCCTGGAGCAGGATGCCTACGGCGTGCGCCTGCTGGCGGAAAGCGTGCCGGAGATGCTGATCGCCTATTCCTGCTCCAAGAACTTCGGGCTGTATCGGGATCGCATCGGCGCCCTGGCGGCGGTGACTCCCAATCCCGACGCCGCCGGGGCGGTGCTGTCCCACATGAAGGTAAACGCCCGGCGCCTGTATTCCGTGCCGCCGGCCCACGGGGCCATCGTGGTAGCCACCATCCTCGCCGACCCCGGGCTGAGACAGAACTGGGAACAGGAGCTGGACGGCATGTGCCGCCGCATCAACGATCTGCGCGCCCTGTTCGCCGACACCATGAAGAAGAAGGGATCCCCCCGGGACTTCGGTTTCATCAAGAGCCAGAAGGGGATGTTTTCCTTCCTCGGCCTGGACAAGGACCAGGTGCGCAGGCTGCGGGAGGAATACAGCATCTACGTCGTGGCCAACAGCCGCATCAATGTGGCCGGCATCAGCCCGATGAACGTGGATTATCTGACGGACTCCATCCTAGCTGTACTGTGAGGCGTTAGGTGGGGGTAAGGGGTTAAGAACGTTTCCCTACCCCTCACTATTCACTCCTCACTCTCTTTAGAACCGCCGCTGCGCCTTCGGTGAGCAGGCGCAGGCATTCCCGCTGATCCCGGCCGCCGGCCAGCAGGGTGAGCACCGGCCGGCCCGCCTCGATCAGCGTCCCCGGTGGCGGCACGTCCGCCAGGGTCACGGCATCCATCTCACAGGGCATGGGCAGGGTCAGAAGATCGATATCGATGCCGAGTCGCGCCGGGGCGAACAGGTGGCACTTGCCGAAGCAGTCCTGCCGCGGCGCCGCCGCCTCCCGCCCTTCCCCTCGGCAGGCGCGTATGTGGTGATCGATAAGGGCCAGGCCGGTGCCGGCCTCGATCACTTCCACCGAGGCGGTGTAACGGGGATTGACCTCCACCGGATAAATCGACTCGCCGCGCTGCACGGCGTCCACGCCGAACAGCCCGCGCAGGCCGAAGGCATCCGTCACGGCGTTGCCCACGGCCCGCCACTGCCGCGCCTCGGCCGCTTCCAAGGCGAGGGGTCCGAGGCTGCCGCAGTAGGCGAAGGGAGCGGCGTGAAACGCCGCCTTGCCCACCAACTGCCGGGTGACTCCTGCCAGCCAGGCGCGCCGGCCGTCGCCCACAAACACGGCCGAGACGTGTTGACCCTGAATGAATTCCTGCAGATAGCAGCCGGACGGCACCGCCCCGCCTTCGTACACGGCGATATCCTGTCCGCCGGCGGAGCGCAGTGGCTTGCACAGCCAGTTACCGCCCTCCGCCGGCACCGTGGTCACGACCGGACCGGGCAGGCCGGCCGCTTCCAGGCACTGATGCATGGCGAAAGGATCCCGCACTGCCCTGCAGATGGCGCTGTCGTTACCCAGCAGCGGCCGCTCCCCCGCCAGGGCATCCAGCACGGCCAGGTGGTTTTCCATGGCCCCGGTCAGCATGAACGGCATGGGCGGCAGCCGCCCCGCCGCCGCCGTCAGGCCCCGGGGATAGTCACCGGCGGTCACGGCCAGGCCGGGGAAACGTTCGCGCAGGTCCGCATCACCGTATTGATCCAGCCAGTACGGGGCATAGCCCGCGCGGTCGGTGGAAAACGCCGCCGCGCGGGCGCTGGCGCCGATGATCAGGATCGGTTCTGCCGCCATGGTTGCTGTTCGGACTCCCGGAAATGAAGCAGTTGCCGCCCGCGGACCTATCCCCGACAATGGCGCACGCGGTCAGGCACCGTTCAATATGAACCATCGATTGGCGGAGTGAAAGCCATAACCATGCCACGCATCGTCATCTTCTCCGAGAACACCGGCTGGCACGAACAGGCGCTGCTGGGTGCCCTGCAAGTACGCGGGGTCGAGGCCGTGGTGCGTTCGCTGCGCGACTGCCGCATCGGCTTCGATACCGCCGGCGGCCTCGCCATCCCCGGTTTCCAGGACCGCCTCCCCGACGCCGCCTTTGTCCGCGCCGTCCCCGCCGGCCGCTTCGAGGAGGTGGCCCTGCGCCTGGACGTCCTGCACGCCCTGGGGACCTGCGGCGTCCCGGTCTACAATCCGGCCACCAGCATCGAATACACCGTGGACAAGGGCATGGCCAGCTTCCTGCTGCTCAAGGCCGGGATCCCCACCCCCCGGACCTGGGTGTGTGAGTCCCGGGAAGCGGCGCTGGAGGTGATCCGGGCGGAGGCCGCCGCCGGCCGGCAGGTGGTGTTCAAGCCCCTGTTCGGCAATTGCGGGCGCGGCCTGTGCCTTTTAGACGACTCGCGACAGTTGCCGCCGGGGGAAGAAACCAACGGTGTCTACTACCTGCAGCATTATCTGCGCCAGGGCCGCGGCGGCGGCCGAGACTGGCGCGTGTTCGTCATCAACGGCCACGCCGTGGCCGCCATGGAACGGGTGTCGCGACACTGGATCAGCAACCGGGCGCGCGGCGGCCGCTGCCTGCCGGCGGTACTCACGGATCCCCTGCGGGCCATCGCGGAACCGGCGGCCACCGTCACGGGGGTGGGTTATGCCGGGGTAGACATCATCATGGACAGCGACGGCGAATACCGGGTACTGGAAGTGAACGGCATCCCCGCCTGGCGCGGGCTGCAGTCGGTGTGCCCCAGGAACATCGCCGAACTGCTGGTCGATGATTTCCTGACCCGCCTCCCTGCCGGCAGCTCATCGGCAAATGCGATGTGACAGGAGAGCTGCCGGCTACAAGCTACAAGTTTGATATTCGACCTCTCTCCGAACTTCACTGTTGATGACTTGTAGCCAGTAGCTTGTTTCTTGTTGCTTTATTTAAGGGTGTTGTGGGTGCCATCGCAGAGCGGCGGGTTGCCGGTATGCTTGCAGCGGCAGAAGTACACCGTGGCGTTCGCCTCCGCCCGGTATTGTACCGGGGTGAAACCGGTGTCCTTGTGGGAACCGTCGCAGAACGGCTGATTGGCGCTGCGCCCACAGGCACACCAGAAATACGTCTTGCCGGCCTGTACCTCCACGGGCGCCGGGGAACGGGCGGCGATGGTCGGTTTGTCCATGGTTACCTCCCCTGATCGGTCATCTCCGGATATTACGTCATTCCTGCAGCAGTTTTAACGCCTGCTCGTGCAGGGCGGGACTCCCGGCAGCCACCACCCGGCCACCGTGCAGCGGCGGTCCGCCGTCCCAGTCGCTGATCACGCCCCCGGCCGCGCGAACCAGCGGGATCAGGGGGATCACGTCATAGGACTCCAGGGAGCCCTCCACCACCAGGTCCACGTAACCCGAGGCCAGCAGTGCATAGCCGTAGCAGTCCCCGCCGAAACGGGAAAACCGGCAGGCTTTATCCACCCGTGCGAATGCGAGACGGCCCGCCTCGTCGTCGAACATGGCCGGATGGGTGCAGTACAGCACCGCCTCCGCCAGGGAAGCAGTGGCGCGGGTGTGGATGGCCTGCTCGGCCTCGGCGGTCCGGTAGAAAGCCCCCGCCTCGCTGCCATAAAAGGTCTCCCGCAGGTAAGGGTTGTGGACCACCCCGAGCAGCGGCTCCTCACCATCCAGGAGTCCGAGCAGCATCCCCCACAGGGGCGAGCCGGAGACGAAGCCGCGGGTGCCGTCTATGGGGTCGATGATCCATTTCAGGCGGCCGCCCTCAGTAACTCCTTGCTCTTCCCCGATGATGCCGTGGTCCGGATAGGATTCGACTATCAGCTGGCGCAGCCTGGCCTCGGTCTCTCTATCCGCCCTGGTCACCGGATCGAAGTCGCTTTCGGACTTGCTGGTAACGTCCAGAGGAACGCGAAAATAGCGCAGGGCGATGCGGCCCGCGTCCTCGGCGATGCGTACGGCGAATTCCAGCAGTTCCGGGGTGGAAGGCATTAAGGCGGTCCGGGGTGGTTTTCCGGCCATTTTAGCTCGCACAATCTATGAGGGCGAGCAGAGGCGGAAGGTGAAGGAACCGTCCGCCGGGCCGCCGCCGAAATTTGCGCGGGATCAAGATGAACCGCGGGGGGAGAATTTATGATCAAGACCTAATTACGGTCCTGCACGGGAGGAGCGGTTCATGTTTGAAGCGGTGGAACTGGGCAAGAAGATCAGCAAACAGGAATTCGAGGAGGAAGAGCCGCAGCTGCACACCGAACTGCTCAAGGCGCAGCGGGCCATGCGCGGGACGGACATGCCGGTGATCGTCATCGTCTCCGGCGTGGAAGGCGCCGGCAAGGGCGAGGTGGTCAACCGCCTGAACAAGTGGCTGGACACTCGCGGCATCACCACCTCCGCCTTCTGGGAGGAAAGCGACGAGGAACGGGAGAGACCACCCTACTGGCGTTTCTGGCGTCGGCTTCCAGCCCGCGGCACTATCGGCATCATGTTCGGCTCCTGGTACACCAAACCCATCATCGATTCCGTCTACCACCGGATCGACAATGCGGAATTCGAGCGACAGCTGCAACGCATCACCCAGCTTGAACACATGCTCATCCAGGACGGCGCCCTGATCGTGAAGTTCTGGTTTCACCTGTCCAAGGATGAACAACGGAAGAAACTGGAAAAAGACAAGAAGGAAGGCAGACCCTCGCCCATTCTCAAGAAATTCCACGTGGAACTGGGGCGGCGGATCACGGACAAGATGTACCACCGGTCACTGAAACAGCACCAGAATCATCTGTACGAACTCACCTGGAAGGCCAAGCAGAAACAGCGCTCCGTCATCGTGGTGTTCGAAGGCTGGGACGCGGCGGGCAAGGGCGGCGCCATCCGACGGTTGACCGCCGCCATGGACGCCCGCCTGTACCAGGTCATCTCCGTCGCCTCCCCCACCGACGAGGAAAAGGCGCACCATTACCTGTGGCGGTTCTGGCGCCACCTGCCGCGGGCGGGCTACGTCACCGTCTACGACCGCTCCTGGTACGGGCGCGTGCTGGTGGAACGGGTGGAGGGCTTCGCCACTGAAACCGAATGGCAGCGTTCCTACCAGGAGATCAACGACTTTGAAGAACAGCTGCACGAGCACGGCATCATTCTTACCAAGTTCTGGCTGCACATCGACAAGGACGAGCAGCTCAGGCGCTTTAAGGAAAGGGAGGAAACCCCCTGGAAGGAGTACAAGATCACCGAGGAGGACTGGCGCAATCGGGAGAAATGGGATGATTACAAGGACGCCGTCAACGACATGGTCTCCCATACCAGCACGGAGTTCGCACCCTGGACCCTGATCCCGGCTAACGACAAGAAGCTGGCCCGCGTGGAGGTGGTGAAGACAGTCAGTGGGCGGCTGCAGGAGGCCCTGGGGGAGGACTAGTTCCCTTATTTGTATTGAGATCGAGTATCCAGTTCGCCATGACCTCGGCCTCGTCTTCACTGACGTTCTCGCTGGCCGGCATGGGGATGGGCCCCCAGGTGCCGCCGCCCCCCTTGAGTATCTTGCGGGTCAGTTTCTGCAGGGTCTGGTCCCGGTCGTTCTTGGCATAGAACGTGGCGATCATATTGTAAGGCGGCCCGACCCGCCGCTGGGTCTGGTCATGGCAGAGGACGCAGCGCTTCTGCTTCATCAGGGCGGGGACGTCCGTGGTCGTGGCACCATCGGACCTGGCCGCAGGCGCCAGAGTGGTCCCGGCCGTGACGAAGACCAGGACAAAAGCGAGTTTGTTCATGTACGCATGCCGCATTTTGCTGTTTTCCCCTTTGGTCATCGTTTCAGGCCCACCTTGCCCTCATCGACAACGTGCATGACGGGTCTGCCGCCGCCCGGATCCAGCTTGGCGTCGAGCTTGTAATGGTAGGATTCACGGGCCTGACTGACAAAATCGTTGAGCAGTTCGAGGCTGGTCAGCAGATTGGCGGTGGCCACCAGCTTGATATCGCCCTCGCCATAGGCCTCGATCACAGGCAGTCTGTTAGAGGCGCCGGTCATGACCCTTTTGCCCTCGATGAAGATGCTGTAGGCGATGCCCTTCAGCTTCAACGGGACGGCGTTGGGATTGACCACGTGCAGACCGATCTGGAACCTGGGTGCCATGGTGCCGGAAGGGAGCGGCCTGAAGGTGGTAACATCGACGGTGGGGGCCTGGTAGGCCGGCGGTGCACTCGCGCAGGCGCTGAGCAGGACGGCGGCGATGTACACAGGCGCTATTTTCAGTCCGGGCATAAGGCCTCGTTCAATCTACATGGCTACCCGGATTCTAACAGGAATCGGCGCGGAACTCGTCCACGCGCTTCACACTCTCTACGGCGAGGCCACCACCGCCTTTTCGGAGATTGCTCAGCCGGCCACGGTCTGGTTCGCGCCGGAAGATCTGTCCTCCCAATCCGTTGCCATGCGGCGTTCACGGCTGGGCGACCAGCCATACAGCTCCCGGTAACATTTGCTGAAGTGCGGTGTCGACGTGAAACCACAGCTCAGGGCCACGGCCGTGACGCTCATGTCGGTTTGCAAAAGCAGCTGCCGGGCGCGGATCAGGCGCAGCTTGAGGTAGTAGCGGGTGGGCGCGTAATTCAGGTATTTCCGGAACAGCCGCTCGAGCTGGCGGCGGGACACGCCGGCGTAGCGGGAGAGATCATCCAGAGGAATGGGCTCCTCGATGTTGGCCTCCATCAGCCGTACCGCCTCCACCAGCTTGGTATGCCCCAGGCCGATGCGAAGCTTGAGGGGATCGCGCTGCTGATCATTGGTGGTACGGATGCGATCGTGAATGAACTCCTCCGAGATATCGGCCGCCAATTCGATGCCGTACTGCTGGCTGATGAGAGTCAGGGTCATATCCAGGGGCGCGATCCCGCCCGAGCAGGTGTAGCGGTCCCGATCTATCACGAACAGATCATCGGTGGAGAGGATCCTGGGGAATTCCTGCCGAAGTCCGGCGATGTTCTCCCAGTGTATGGTGGCGCGGTAACCATCCAGCACTCCGGCGCGGGCCAGCAGATAGGAGCCGGTGCAGATCCCGGCCAGCATGACTCCCTTCTTGGCCAACCTGACCAGCCAGCCCAGCAGGCGGCGATCGCCGGCAAGCCGGACGTCCAGGCCGCCACACACACAGACCATATCCAACTGCCCCGCCCCGTCTATGCCGGCGTCCGGCGACAGTATCAGGCCGTTGCTGGCGGCCACCGGCCGGCCATCCACAGTCAGAATGACCCATTCGTACAGGGTCGCGCCCCGAAGCTGATTGGCCATGCGCAGCGGTTCCAGCATCGACGAGAAGGCGATCATGGAATACCGGGGTAATAGCAGAAAGCCGCAGCGCAGGGCGGGAGGGGGATCGACATGCAGATCCATGGGGCGGTTCCTCTTCACCGGACGGTCACGCGGGCCGCATCAGCCCGTTCCCGTAAAATTTAGACTACGCCGGCGGTTCTTGCAGGAGAAACGTCGTGTCTTACTCCGCATTTCCTCCCTCCGCCGCCGGTGCA
>JARRRO010000091.1:0-10416 GCA_037380645.1 Gammaproteobacteria bacterium
CTTCGACGTCATCGACGGCGCCGGCCAGGCCCCGCCCCCCGAAATCACCGTACGCGTGTGCGAATCCCTGACCTGCGAGATGTTCGGCAGCCGGCAGCTCATCACGGAATTGAAGGCGAAGTTCGGCAACGCCGTGCGCGTGCAGCCCGTTCCCTGCGTCGGCCGCTGCCACGATGCCCCGGTCGCCGTGGTCGGCACCAACCCTATGGCCAGGGCGACGGCCGGCGAGGTCGAGTCGACCGTCAAAGAGCGGCGTCTGGAGATTGAGCCACAGGAGTATATCGACTATGACCAGTACCGCAGCGAGGGCGGCTACGAACTCCTGAAGCGCTGCGTCGAGGGCGGCCACCAGCGCAAGGCCGTCATCAAGACCCTGCAGGACGCCAACCTGCGCGGCCTCGGCGGCGCCGGCTTCCCGGCCGGCAAGAAATGGGAGATCCTCACTACCAAGGCCAAGCCCCGCCTTGTGGCCATCAATATCGACGAAGGCGAGCCGGGGACCTTCAAGGACCGCTGGTACCTGGAGCGCGACCCCCACCGCTTCATCGAGGGAAGCCTCATCGCCGCCTGGGCCATCGAATCCGAGGACGTATACCTGTACCTGCGCGATGAGTACGCCGGTTGCCGCCGCATCCTGGAGGCCGAACTGGAGAAGCTTCGGCGGGACCCGCCCTGTGCCCTGCCCCCCATCCATCTGCGCCGCGGCGCCGGGGCCTATATCTGCGGCGAGGAGTCGGCCATGATCGAGTCCATAGAGGGCAAGCGCGGCATGCCGCGCCTGCGCCCCCCCTTCGTCGCCGACGTGGGCATCTTCGGGCGGCCCACCCTGGAACAGAACATGGAGACCATGCATTGGGTCCGCGACATCATCGAAAAGGGCCCGGAGTGGTTCGCCTCCCACGGCCGCCACGGCCGCAAGGGTTTCCGGTCCTTTTCCGTCTCCGGCCGGGTCAACAAGCCCGGCGTACACCTGGCCCCGGCCGGCATCACCATCCGGGAGCTGATCGATGAATACTGCGGCGGCATGCTGCCCGGCCACGAGTTCTACGGTTATTTCCCGGGAGGGGCCTCCGGCGGGATCCTGCCCGCCTCCCTGGGCGACGTGCCCCTGGATTTTGACACCCTGCAGCCCTATGGCACGTTCATCGGTTCGGCGGCCATCATCGTCCTGTCCCAGCATGACAGCGCCCGGGCCATGGCCCTGAATGCCATGGCCTTCTTCCGGGACGAGTCCTGCGGCCAGTGCACCCCCTGCCGGGTGGGTACCGATAAGGCCATCGCCCTGATGCAGAAAGAGCACTGGGATACCGATTTGCTGGAGGAACTGGCCGAAGCCATGGGAGACGCCTCCATCTGCGGCCTGGGCCAGGCCGCCCCCAACCCGCTGCGCTGCGCCATCAAATATTTTCCGGAGGAATTCAGCTAACCATGGTTGCCAACCCGAAACAGCTCTTCGAGACGGTAAAGTTCAAGCTGAACGACCGGGAGGTCGAGGCTCTTCCGGATGAGACCATCCTGCAGACGGCAAAGCGCATCGGCCTGAAAATCCCCCACCTGTGCTACCAGGACGGCTACCGCGCCGACGGCAACTGCCGCGCCTGCATGGTGGAGATCAAGGGGGAGCGGGTCCTGGCGCCATCGTGCTGCCGCACGCCCTCAGAGGGCATGGAGGTCTTCACGGAAAGCGAACGGGCCGTGCGTTCCCAGAAGATGATCGTGGAACTGCTGCTGTCCGACATGCCGGGACAGGGGCAATCCCCCTATACGCCCAACTCGGAACTGGACCAGTGGGCGCGGCACCTGGGACTGGAAAAGCCGCGTTTCCCGCAGCGTTCCCAGCCGGCTGCTGACCTCTCCCATCCCGCCATCGCCGTCAATCTGGATGCCTGCATCCAGTGCACGCGCTGCGTCAGGGCCTGTCGCGAGGAACAGGTGAACGACGTTATTGGCTATGCCTTCAGGGGCCATCAGTCCAAGATCGTCTTCGACATGGAAAACCCCATGGGCGAGAGCACCTGCGTCGCCTGCGGGGAGTGCGTCCAGGCCTGCCCCACCGGCGCGCTCATGCCCGCCCTCGAGGCCGGCAACCTGGTCCCCGACAAGGTTGTCCCCTCGGTATGCCCGTACTGCGGCGTGGGCTGCCTGCTCAATTTCAACATCAAGGACGGCCGGATCCGATCGGTGGAGGGGCGCGAAGGCCCGTCCAATCACGGCCGGCTCTGCGTCAAGGGACGCTACGGCTTCGACTATACCCAGCATCCGGACCGCCTCACGCGCCCCCTGATACGCCGTGACGATGTGGCCAAGACGCCGGACCTGGTCAGCAGGGACCAGATGGGCAAGTATTTCCGGGAGGCGACCTGGGAAGAGGCCCTGGACCGGGCCGCCCGGGGCCTGAAGGAGATCCGGGACCGCGAAGGCCCCTCCGCGCTGGCCGGTTTCGGTAGTGCCAAGGGCAGCAACGAAGAGGCCTACCTGTTCCAGAAGCTGGTGCGTACCGGTTTCGGCACCAACAACGTGGACCACTGCACCCGCCTTTGCCACGCCTCCTCGGTGGCCGCCCTGCTGGAAACCCTGGGTTCCGGCGCCGTCTCCAATCAGGTGGCCGACGGCACCGAGGCGGACGTGATGATCGTCATCGGCGCCCGGCCCATCTCCAACCACCCCGTGGCCGCCACCTACATGAAGAACGCCACCCGGCGGGGCAGCAAGCTGATCGTCATCGAACCCTACGGCACGGATCTGACCCGACACGCCTCTCATTTCCTTCAGCTGCGGCCCTCCACGGACGTGCTGCTGCTGAACGCCATGATGCAGACCATCATCGAGGAGGATCTGCATAACCGGAAATTCATCCAGGAACATACCCGCGGTTTCGCCGAGTTGAAGAAGACGGTGTCCAAGTACTCCCCGGAGAAGGTGGCGCCGCTGTGCGGCATCCCCGCCGACACCATCCGGGAGGTGGCGCGGCTGTACGCCACCGCGGACAAGGCCATCATCTTCTGGGGCATGGGCATCTCCCAGCATATCCACGGCACCGACAACGCCCGCTGCCTCATCTCCCTGGCCCTTTTGACCGGGCAGATCGGCCGGCCGGGCACGGGTCTGCATCCCCTGCGGGGACAGAACAACGTACAGGGGGCCTCCGACGTGGGGCTTATCCCCATGGTCTACCCGGATTACCAGGACGTGGAAGACCCCGCGGCCATTGAGAAATTCGAGGAACTGTGGAACACAAAGCTTGATCACAAGACCGGGCTTACCGTGGTTGAGATCATGACCGCCGTGCACGAGGGCAAGCTGCACGGCATGTACATCATGGGCGAGAACCCGGCCATGTCCGACCCCAACCTGAACCACGCCCGCTCCGCCCTGGCCAAGCTCAGACACCTGGTGGTGCAGGATATCTTCTTTACCGAGACCTGCAGTTACGCCGACGTCATCCTCCCCGCCTCCGCCTGGGCGGAAAAGACCGGGACGGTGACCAATACCGACCGGCGCGTGCAACTGGGCCGCCAGGCCGTCGATCCGCCGGGCGAGGCGCGCCAGGACCTCGAGCTTATCCAGGAAATCGCCAGGCGCATCGGCCTTGACTGGAACTATTCAGGGCCCCGGGAGGTGTTCGAGGAGATCCGTCGTGCCGCCCCCAGCGTGGCCGGCATCACCTGGGAGCGCCTGGAAGAGGAAGGGTCGGTTACCTACCCGCTGCTGCACGAGGGTGATCCGGGCGAGCCGGTCATCTTCCAGAACGGCGTCTTCCCCACCAGTGACGGCCGCGGGCTTTTCGTTCCCGCCGATCGCATACAGCCCGACGAACTGCCCGACGCGGAATACCCGGTGGTGCTGACCACCGGCAGGCAGCTGGAACACTGGCATACCGGCACCATGACCCGCCATTCGCGGGTGCTGGACGAGCTGGAGCCCGTGCCCACCGTCATCATCAATCCCGCCGACATGGAGGCTCTGAAGGTGGCACCGGGCGGCGAGCTCGTGGTGGAATCGCGCCGGGGCCGGATCACGGTCCTGGCGAGGCCGGACAGCCACATCCAGCCCGGTGTGATCCTGTTACCGTTCAGCTATCACGAAGCGGCGGCCAACCTGCTCACCAACGAGGCCATGGACCCCTTCGGCAAGATTCCTGAATTCAAGTTCTGTGCGGTGAGGCTGTCCGCGCCGGAAACGGTGGAGGTGTGAACGGGGAGTGAATAGTCAGTAGTTAGTAGTAAAAACGAGAAACCTTAATAGATTTCTCCCTGCGGTCGAAATGACATCTGTTGTTCTACTAACTATTTACTATTCACTACTCACTAGCTTTTAAAGTCGGCGCGCTGGAAGGTGAGCTTCTCCATGATCAGGGGTTTGCCATCCGGATGGCTCTTGTCGGGGACCACGGTCTTGATCTCGTAGATGCTCCCCGGGATCTGCTGCGACAGGATGAATTCATATTTCTTGTCGGCGAACTTCCCGAATGCCCGCTGATGGGGGTCGTGCAGGTAAGGCTGGATGGTGATTTTCTCCGCTTTCACCTTGTCACCCTTATACTTGATCGTTACCGGCTCGACCTTGGCATTGTTCGCGAAGGCGGATTTGATCCGGTGCTGGAAATAGCGCCAGCTGCCGTGGGTCAGACGGTTCATCTCGATGATATCGCCCTGCAGGTAGATGCCCAGCACGGGATTGCCCTTGACCCCCGTCACGTTGCTCGGTGCGACGGGTTGCCTCCTGGGACCGGTAAAGAATTCCAGGTCTGTATCCTTGGTGCCGTCCTTGTTGATCTTGAGGATGTCCAGGTAGACGGAGTCATCGAAGCCCTTCTCGTAGGTGCCCGTCTTGTGGAACTTGTAGTATAACCGCCCCGGTTTTTTAATATTTTTCAAGTGGTTAGATCTCCACAACCGGGATTCCGCCTCAGAGAACTTGATATCCTTGGGGTTGACGACGGCGGAGTCGCCCATCCTGCCCAGGGTGGCGCCGTGCACCTCGAGTTCTTCCCCGGTTATCTCCGTTTTTTTGGACTGACTTGCCGCGTCTTTGGACTGGCTGGCCGCATCGTCAGCGGCGCAGACCTGGCTTATTGCGAACAGAAAAATTGCAAGCGGAATATACTTCATGTACATCATAGACCCCCCGACATTTACAGTTAGTCGTCGTCGGACGTTGTCGACACCTTCAACGGCAGGAGCGGGACACCGTATTCTTTGAGAATATCGTTGATCTCACCCTGGTTTTCATTGATGAGTTTCTGGACCTGGTTTTTCCAGTTCTTCTCACCGTAGCGCACGGCCATGGCGATACTGTATACGAAATGCGTGTCCGGGTGCTTGGGATCGTTATGCATGCGCAGCATGGAGATATCAGCCTTATCCTTCAGTTTCTTGGCGTAGTAACCGGCCGTCGGACCCCAGACTATGGTCGCATCGATCTTTCCCGCCGCCAGGTCGTCCATCATCATTTGCCCCGGGTCGTGCTTGGGATCACCCGGCTGTCCCTGGTAAGGAATCATCTTGCCCATCAGGTCGTGGCGGAAGACCCATAACTGGGCTGGACCGCGATCCGTCAGCCCCATCTTGAAATCGCTCTTTTCCTGTGCCGCTTTTGCAAACTCGGCGGGGGTGGATACATCACCCATTCCCTTCCATTTCCGGTATACCAGCATGTATGTGGAGGTATAGTAAGGTTTCGTGGTCGCGGCCAGTTCGAAGTTTTCCGGCACCGAGATTACCAGGTCGCAATCATAGGTACCGTCCGATTTCTGTTTGCGCAGGGTGTTGCGGATGAAGCCCATCCTCTGGGGGAAAAACTTGTATTCCAGCTTGGCATTCATTTTCCTGGCCAGGAGCTCCGCGATCTTGTTCTCGTATCCCTGCCCCTTTTTGTTGGAGTAAGGCAGCATGTAGGGATCGGCGCAGACGCGCAGGACATCCTTGTCCACCGAATCCTTGGCCCGGACAGCAGGTGACAGCACGGACGTCAGCAGTACCGCAAAAAACAGGCCCACCAGTGACTTTAACGGAAATGAAAAACCTGTTCGGGAAAAGCTCATATGACACCGCCTGTTGTTGGATGGGATCAAATGGTAGACCTCTTGCTCGTTTTGCTCGTTACTTTTTCGCCTGTTTTGCCGCGCGCTGTACCTTCAGCAGCTTGCCGATGAGCCGGCGTTTGGGACCCTGGAGATGGGCCCTGGCGTATTTCATATCGGCATCGATACCGACCGGTTTGCCGACGACGATGACGCCGGTGTCACCGGGCTTGATATAGAGAATGTCCGGTCTGAATTCACGCACCACCGCATTGACGACATAGGTTTGGGCAAAGGCGTTTGCCCCCATCAGGGACAACAGCAGCACCCAAAAAGAAGTAAAAGTTGCTTTCTTAATCATAATTAAAAATTCCCAATTTTGGCTTTATTGTCTTTGAATCCAGAGGCTGACCACCGTTATCGTTATCGGCTTTAGCCGGCCCAGAATCGGTTATTTTATACCATGATGCCTGAATTTTCATCGTCGCCGGGTTATTCCCGACCTACCCATGAGACCATTGACAGGCCGCCGAGTTCTGCCTTCCGGGCGCCGGTTCGGCGCCCCCGGACCACGCGAGACGGCTGCCGCCCCGCGGCCGCCCATAAAAAATCCCCGACAACCTCCCGGTTGCCGGGGATCCCTTTACACACCTTGTGTAACGGTTACGGCAGGCTGAAGACCATCAACACTCCGCTGTTTCTGGAGACATTCAGCAGACCGCGGTAGCCACCGACCGCGCCCAGAGCCGCGCCGCCGGGGGCAGCCGCCAGGCCGGGAATGGCCACGACCGCGCCGGCCCATCCGCCGATACCGGAGAGGACACCGACGTATTCCTTGCCGTTATGGGCCCAGGCGTTGAAGTTGCCGATGATGCCGGAAGGCGTCTTGAACTGCCAGAGCAGCTTACCGGTCTTGGCGTCGACTGCCTTGGCCCAACCGTCCAGCGTGCCGTAGAACACGACGTCACCGGCGGTGGACAGAACGCCGCTCCACACGGACCACTGCTCCGGAATGCTCCAGACGATCTTACCCTTGTCTGCATCCCAGGCAATCATGTTGCCCATGTTGTCGCCCCTGGCGTTGTTGTTGGGGCAGTCCTTGCACACGGCGCCCGCCGGGTACATGGTCAGGTTGGCGTTGACGAAGGCCTGGCCGGCCACATAGTGGTTACCACCCGCCGCGTAGCTGACCGGCTCATAGGTCATGCAGACGTGGTTGGTCGGCACGTAGAACAGGCCGGTGCGCGGGCTGTAGGACGAAGGCTGCTCGTCCTTGGTGCCCAGAGCGGCCGGGCAGATGTCCTTGGACGTCACGTCTTGGCCGTTGTAACCCGTGCTTTTCGACTTGTTCAGGACCGGGTAACCCGTCTTCATGTCGATACGGCTGGCCCAGTTGACCGCCGGGTCATACTTATGGGCAACCAGCAGATCACCGGTGACGCGGTCCATGGTGTAGGCGAAGCCGTTACGGTCGAAGTGGACCAGGGCCTTGTGCTCTTTGCCATTGACCTTCATGTTGACCAGGATCATCTCGTTGATGCCGTCATAGTCCCACTGGTCGTGCGGCGTCATCTGATAGACCCACTTGGCCATACCGGTGTCGATGTCGCGGGCGAACATGGTCATGGACCACTTGTTGTCGCCGGGACGAACCACCGGGTTCCAAGTGCCGGGGTTGCCGGAACCGTAATACATCAGGTTCTGGTCAAAGTCGGCAGGCCACCAGCCCCAGACGGAGCCGCCTCCCTGTTTCCACTGGTCGCCGCGCTTGGCGCAAACCCTATCCGCAGCATTGGTGGAAAGCAGGGTCTTCTTGTCCCAGGAGCCTGCGGCACACCAGGTCTTCAGGGAAGAGTCCTTGCCGACCGGCTTGCCCAGGGACGTGGTCTTGTTGGGATCCATAAGGATGTCCTTGTCCGGACCCTCGCTGAAGGCGCGCCACACCAGATGACCGTCATGGATATCGAAGGCGGCGATCCAGCAGCGGACCCCGAACTCGGCGCCGGAGCACCCGGTAAAGACCTTGTCCTTGATGACGTGCGGGGCGTTGGTGTTGGTGTCGCCGGCCTTCGGCCCGTAACCGATGTCACGGCCGTTTTCGGCTTTCCAGACCAGCTTGCCCGTCTTCGCATCCAGGGCCTTCAACGTGGTGTCGGCCTGCTGCAGGAAGATCTTGCCGTCGCCGTAACCCAGACCGCGGTTGACGATGTCACAACACATCACCGGAACGGTGTCCTGTTCGTTCTGCTGCGGTTCATAGGCCCAGACGATGCGCAGCGTATCAAGGTCGATGGCGAACACGTCGTTGGGGAAAGAAGAATGGATGTACAGCGTGTCGTGCGGAAGGCCGGTTGCACTCGGCGGCAGCACCAGCGGGCCACCCTCATGGCCCTGCAGGCGACCCGTCGAGAACGTCCACGCGGCCTGCAGATTGCTGGCGTTCTTGTTGTTGATTTGACTCAACTCCGAGTAGCGCCAGTTCCAATAATTGCCACCCGGATAGGCCCAATAGTTCGGGTTCTGAGTCAGCTTTCGCACACCTTCATTCGCGGAAGCTGCCAGTGGAACCATAACCATTAGGGCCAGAGCGGCAATTATCCAATTTCTAACGGACAATTTACTCATGACCTCCTCCTCTCTTTTGTTGGTTTATGAGTCTGATCTCTCAAGGTAATCCCCCCCTGCTTACTCGAGATCAAAAGAAAGCAGAGAGATAAAAACCGGCCCGACTGAATGCACGCGCGGGTATGCGGACTGCGGCCACCGGGATGTGGGTAGACAGGAACTGGTTGGAAGAGATTCCATTGCTGGAATGCGGTGTGACACTGCTATGCCGCGACTCGGTAAAAACAGAGTTGTTGCACGACATATTCCCTCCCTTAATGCGGGTTTGCAGCCTCTCTAAAGGCATTTTCATTATATCCAGTACGGGCGTTATTTTTCTGGCGTAGCACGACGGAATACTGGAATAAGTAGCTGGATCATAGGAAAGATTTGCAGGGGTCGCAAGTAGATTAGACACTCCTCCCGCCGGCCTTTTGCCCCCGAATTGCCCCAACAAAATATTCTCAATAAAAATATGTAGTTATATTTATTTTATAATAAAATACTGAAGTCTCTGAGCCGGGCTGTCGCGGCCCACCGGCCCCGAGCTCGCCGATGGCCCCGTGAAACGAAGATCCTCCTCCCATGTCATATTAGTTAGAGTTATGATAAGAGGGTCCGCAGGGACGTCTGAACGCCAAGGCTGGCAGGCTGCCTCCACGGCCTCAGCGGGAGATCGACACGATGAGAAATATCCTTGCCATTGTCTTGATTAATTGCCTTCTCGTGGGGCTGCTGGCGGCTGTTACCACCGCCAGGGCCGACGTGGAGCCGCCGGACTGGCGGCAGCAGAAATCGGAGCGGGTGTGGCAGGAGAAAATTCGTCCCGCGGTCTTTCCGGACCAGACCATCAACACCAGCCGGGCCGCTGGAATTCTGTCGATCAAGGCCCCGTACCGCGCCGAGGACGCCACGGTCGTCCCCATCTCCATTCATACCATGCTGCCGCAGACTGCCCAGCGCTACATCCGCAAGATCCATGTCTATGTGGACAGGAATCCGGTCCCCCTGGTGGGGGTGTTCGAGTTCACTCCCCGCAGCGGCCGGGCCGATCTGGCCATGCGTATCCGCGTGAACGACCAGTCCTACGTCCGGGCCATCGCGGAGATGAACGACGGTGAGCTGTATATGGTGAAAAGCTTTGTCCGGGCCACCGGGGCCTGCTCCGCCCCGCCGCCGCCCAGCATCGAGGATTCCTTCGCGCACATGGGCAGGATGAAAATAAGGACGGTGGGCAAGTCAGGACTGCATGAGCCGAACCTGGTTCAGCTCAAGATCCAGCACCCCAATATCACGGGCATGCAGCCTCTGCGGATCGGGTCCAGGGTCATGCCGCCGCCGCACTACATCAGGGAAATCAAGGTGGATTACAATGGCCAGCCGGTGCTGAAGGCGCGCCTGACCTTTTCCATCAGCATGGACCCCAGTTTCCGCTTTTTCGTCCTGCCGGAGAAAGCGGGTACCCTGCATATCACCGCCATCGACACCAAGAACAACACCTGGAGCGACGACTACCGCATCTCCACCTGAGCCAGATTCCCTACCGACTCATCTTTTCCTTGAGCATCTTCTTTTGCATTGCCTTGCGTTGCCGCTTCAGGTTGGGGGCATCGAGGTGCTTGACCACCGGACAAGTCTTTTTCGCCTTATCCTGCACCTTGTTTAACATCGCCTCCAGCTTCTGGCCTTCCGGCATGTCCCGGAATACGCCCCCGTTCTCACCGGGCATATGCTTGTACCTGACATACAGACTGGCTTTTTCCCAGGTAACATAATCCAGTTGCGTGGCA
>JARRRO010000092.1:0-12707 GCA_037380645.1 Gammaproteobacteria bacterium
CCGGCTCAAGAGCGCCGGCTTCACGGCCTGCCTGGTGGGCGGCAGCGTCCGCGATCTGCTGCTGGGAAGGGAGCCCAAGGATTTCGACGTGGCCACCGACGCCCACCCGGAACAGATCCGGGAACTGTTCCGGAACAGCCGCCTCATCGGGCGGCGCTTCCGCCTCGCCCACGTGCGCTATGGCGATGAGATCATTGAGGTGTCCACTTTCCGCGCCGGCCACGGTGAAGCCGAAGGGGAAGGCCGCATGGTGGATGGCCGGATACTGCGGGACAACGTCTACGGCAGCATGGACGAAGATGTCTGGCGCCGCGATTTCTCCGTCAACGCCCTGTATTACAACATCGAGGATTTCACCGTGGTGGATTACGCAGGCGGCATGGCGGACATTCGGGCGGGTCGCATCCGCCTTATAGGCGACCCGGTGCGGCGCTATATCGAGGACCCGGTGCGCCTGTTGCGGGCGGTGCGCTTCAAGGTCAAGCTGGGCTTTCGCATCGATCCCGAATCGGAGAAGCCGATACCGGAGCTGGCCCACCATCTCGCCGATATGCCGCCGGCGCGGTTGTTCGAGGAGGTCCTGAAGCTGTTCACGGGGGGCTGCGCCCTGCAGACTTTCGTGGATCAGCAGGGTGTGGGGAAAACCGCCTTCCTGCTCCGACAGTACCGACTCGGTCTGCGGAAACAGCACGCCGAACAGCTGATAATGGCGCAGCTCCTCGAAAGCTTTCTTATCGCCGCCCTCCTGTGGACGCCGGTGGTGGCGCTGGCGCGGGAATACATGCACGAAGGCATGCACGAACACGAGGCCGGCCGGCTGGCCGGCGACGTGGTGGTGTCCCGCCAGGTGAACTGCACCGCCATGCCGCGGCGCTTCACCCAGATGGCCCGCGATATCTGGCAGATGCAGTACCGCCTGTCTCGCACTTCGGGCAAACGCCCGCAGCGCACCCTGGCCCATCCGCGTTTTCGCGCGGGCTACGATTTCCTGCTGCTGCGCGCTGCGGCGGGCGAGGACGTGGGCGGCCTGGCGGACTGGTGGACCCGGTTCCTGGCGGAACCCGCCAACGCCGAAGCGGCGGCGGGGGAAGACAAGAAACCCGGCGGGGGGCGCCGGCGAAGGCCGCGCCGGCGGGGCCGCCGCAAAAGCAACCCCTGATCCATGATCACCGCCTATATCGGCGTCGGCAGCAATCTCGATGATCCTCCGGGACAGGTACGCAGCGCCATTGCGGCTCTGGAACAACTGCCCGATACCACTGTGACCGCCGTTTCCTCCCTGTATCGCAGCCGCCCCGTGGGGCCCCGGGACCAGCCCGATTTCACCAACGCCGTGGTCCGGTTGGAGACGGCATTGTCTGCCTTTACACTGTTGCGCCATATGCAGACCATCGAAGACAAACACGGCCGGCGGCGTGACGGCCGGCACTGGGGGCCTCGCACCCTGGATCTGGATCTGCTGCTGTTCGGCGACCAGCGCATAGCCGAGCCCGACCTCCGGGTGCCGCACCCGGAGATGACCCGGCGCGGCTTCGTCCTCGCGCCGCTGGTGGAGATATCCCCCGAGGTGAATATTCCCGGGGCGGGGCCGGCGCGCGCCCCTGCCGGAATACATCGTCGTCGAAGGCCCCATCGGCGTCGGCAAGACCAGCCTGGCCCGGCGCCTGGCGGACACCCTGAACACCGACACCCTGCTGGAGACGGCGGAGGAAAACCCTTTCCTGCCCCGTTTTTATGAGGACCCGGAGGCGGCGGCGCTCCCCACCCAGCTGCATTTCCTGTTTCAGCGGGCGCGGCAGATGGAGGAGCTGCGCCAGAGCGACATGTTCAAACCGTCCCGTGTGGCGGATTTCCTGATCCAGAAGGACCGCCTGTTCGCGGAGGCGACTCTGGGCGAGGATGAACTGGAACTCTACGACCAGGTCTATCAGCGCCTGACCCTGGCCGCGCCGGTGCCGGACCTGGTCATCTACCTGCAGGCGCCCGTGGAAATCCTGCTGCAGCGGGTCCGCGCGCGCGGCACGGATTACGAAAGGAACATCAGTGAGGATTACGTTCGACGCATCGCCGACTCCTACATCAGGTTCTTCTACCATTACGACGATTCGCCCCTTTTGATTGTCAACACCATTGATTTCAACCTGGTGGACGGCTCCCGCAACTTCGAGATACTGCTGGAGCATATCCAGGACCTCCGCCCCGGGCGCCACTATTTCAACCCCAAAGAGCTATGAACGGGAAATCCGGTATCGCCGGGCTGCGGGCCTTGAAGGCCGCAGGCGAGAAGGTCGCCTGCCTGACGGCGTACGATGCCGGCTTCGCGCGCGTCATAGACGAGGCCGGCATGGATCTGATCCTGGTAGGCGAGTCCCTGGGCATGGTGGTGCAGGGCGGCAATGACACCCTGTCGGTGACCATGGAGGACATGATCTACCACACGCGGTTAGCGCGGCGTGGCGTGAGCCGGGCGGTGCTGGCCGCGGACATGCCGTACGGCAGTTACGATACCCCGAAGCAGGCCCTGGACAACGCCGACCGGCTCATGGATGCCGGTGCTGAGATGGTGAAGCTGGAAGGGGGCGGCACGGTGCTGGCAGTGATCCGGCATCTGGTGGAGAAAGGCGTCCCGGTATGCGGCCACCTGGGACTGCAGCCACAGTCCATAAAAGAATACGGCGGCTACCGCGTTCAGGGCAGGGATGCCGGGGACGCCGAGTGCATTTATAATGACGCCCTGGCGGTGGAAGCGGCGGGAGCCGACCTGCTGGTCCTGGAATGCATCCCCCGGTCACTGGGGGGCCGGATCAGCCGTGCCCTGACCATTCCCGCTATCGGCATCGGCGCCGGTGTGGATTGCGACGGCCAGATCCTGGTGCTGCATGACATCCTGGGTATCTCATCCTATATCCCCCGCATGGCCAACGACTTCCTGCAGGGGGGCGGGAGCATCCGGGGCGCCGTGCAGGCCTACGTAAGCGCGGTCAAGAGCGGCGCCTTTCCCGGCGCCGATCACAGTTTCGACTGAGCTGCGGTTGAACTCGTCCCGGGGCCCTGTTCCATGCAAGTTTGTTACGATCTCGATTCACTCCGCACCGCCATCACCGGCTGGAAGCGGCATGGCGGGCGCATCGCCCTGGTACCTACCATGGGCAACCTCCATGAGGGCCACCTGTCCCTGCTGCACCAGGCCCGGGAGCTGGCGGATCACAGCGTGGTCAGCATCTTCGTCAATCCCATACAGTTCGGCCACGGGGAGGACTACGAGCGCTATCCCAGCACCCTGGAGGCAGACCGGGTCAAGCTGGAGGCGACGGGTCTGGATCTTTTGTTCGCCCCCGATCTGGCCCAGCTCTATCCAGGCGGCACCGGCGAGGACACCCGGGTCACCGTCCCGGGCCTGTCTTCCATTCTCTGCGGTCGTTTCCGTCCGGGACATTTCTCCGGCGTAGCCACGGTGGTGACCAAACTGTTTATCAACGTGCAGCCCGATATTGCCCTGTTCGGCGAAAAGGACTACCAGCAGCTGCTGGTGATAAGGCGCCTGGTCAGGGACTTGTGCATGCCGGTGGAGGTCATGGGCATGCCCATCGTGCGCGAGGCCGACGGCCTGGCCATGAGTTCGCGCAACGCCTATCTGACCCCGGCGGAGAGGCGGCGGGCGACCCTGCTCTACCAGTCCCTGACGGCGGCCGCCGAGGCGCTGCGCCAGGGGGGCCGGGACCTGGCGACGATTGAACGGGCAGGTACCGAGCGGCTGGCGGAGGCCGGGTTCCGGCCGGAGTATTTCAGCATCCGCCGCAACCAGGACCTGGGGGAGCCGGGACCGGGGGACCGGGACCTGCGCATCCTGGTGGCGGCCTGGCTGGGGGAGGCGCGCCTCATTGACAATCTGCGGGTGGCACTGCCCGGTTGATCCCGCCTGCGAGCGTGGCCCGGGCAGGAGACCTTGGCTCGCCCCTTCAACAAACCTTTTTTCCTTGTAACTTTTGACTTGTTACTTGTGACTATGAGTTGGTCTATGATGACGCACTTTGGCACAGTCAGCGATCACTCATGCGACCGGAAAAAACCGCCTGTCTCATCATCATCGGTAACGAGATCCTTTCCGGCCGTACCCGGGACGCCAACCTTTCCTTCCTGGGAAGGCGCTGCGACGAACTGGGAGTGCCGCTGACCGAAGCCAGGATCATCCCCGACGTGGAGGAGGTCATCGTCGCCACGGTCAACGCCTGCCGCGCCACCCATGACTACGTCTTCACCACCGGCGGCATCGGGCCCACCCATGACGATATCACCGCCGCTGCCGTGGGCCGGGCCTTCGGCGTGGAGGTGGAGCGTAACCCGGAAGCCGTGGCCGCCATGCAGGCCTACTATCAGCCGGGCAAGCTCACCGGCGCCCGCCTGAAAATGGCCGAGATCCCCGCCGGCGCCACTCTCATTGAAAATCCCGTCAGCGGAGCCCCGGGCTTCCAGCTGGACAACGTCTTCGTGCTGCCCGGGGTGCCCATGATCATGCAGGCCATGTTCGAGGGCATGGTGGACCGGCTGGTGAGCGGCCCGCCCATCCTTTCGGAAAACGTCCGCACCGATCTCAGGGAGGGAACGCTGGCCGAGGGACTGGGCCGGATCCAGGCGGCCAACCCGGCTGTCAGCATCGGCAGTTATCCGTTTTACAGAAAGGCCGGGCCGGGGGTCAATCTTGTGATCCGTGCCACCGATCGTGAACGGATCGACAAGGTGAAATACGAGATACTGGAATTGGTAAAGGAGTTGAATGGCCACGTAACATAAAGCAGTGACAGGAGCAGTTATGACCAGGATCATCAAATATATCTCTGTCGTCATACTTGCTATCGTCACGATGCTGGTCGGCTTTTTCTTTACCTTCGACATCAATCATTACAAGGACGACATCGTCCATGCTGTCGAGTCACAAACCGGGCGCAAGGTCAGCATCGCCGGGAAAATTCACCTGGGCCTGTCCCTGCTTCCCACCGTGGTCATCGAGAAAGTCAGCCTGGGCAATGCCTCCTGGGGGACCCGCCCGGCCATGCTCAAGGTGCGCCGTTTAGAGGCTCAGATCGCCCTGATGCCCCTGCTGCACAGGTACATTCGCCTTACCCGATTCGTCCTGGTCCGGCCGGAACTGTACCTGGAGACTGACAGGCGTGGCAGAGGTAACTGGGAGATCGCCGCCGGCGGCAAAAAACAGAAGGCCGAGACGGAGACTTCCTCTCCCCCCTCACTGAGAATTCATCACATCCTCATCGAAGAGGCCACGGTGATTTACCGGGACGGCCGCAGCCACAGGCAACGGAGCATGTTTATCCCGCGCCTGTCCCTGAATGCCGGGGGCGGCAGCATGCGGTTGGCGCTGCAGGCCGACTATGACAAGAAGCCGATCAGGGTCGATGGCAGCATCGCTTCACTGGATACCCTGCTGAGCAACCGGCCCTATAAAGTGGATCTCAAGGGACGCCTGGGAAAGTTTTCCCTGACCCTGAAAGGAGACGTACAACAGCCCCTCGAGGCACGGGGCTTGAAGCTGGATCTGAAGCTGATCGCGAACTCCCTCAAGGGCCTGACCAGGGTGGGTCGGGTCTCCGTCACCGCCTCCCTCGCCGATGAGAAACCCGGGGTCTATGCAATCAAATCCATCAAGGCCAGGCTGGGCGGCAGCGAAATCAGGGGCACGGCCATGCTCGATCTGAACGGCGCGCGGCCCGCCGTCGACGGCTCCCTGGACACCGGTCGCCTGGATCTCTCCCCCTTCCTCAAAAGCAGGTCACGGCGCACGCGGCTCTTTTCCAGGACACCCCTGCCCGTGGTCCAGATGCAGAAACTGGACGCGGATGTGGATATCACTGCCGCCAAGGTCGTCTCGCCGGAACTGATCCTGCACGGGATGAAGATGAGGCTGCGGCTGCACCGCGGCCGGCTGCGCCTGAGCCCGCTGTCCGCTAAGGTGGCGGATGGCGATCTCAGCGGCGAGGTGGATGTGATAAGCCGCGGCACCAGTATGGTGGACGTTTACGCCCTCCTGCGGGTCAAGGGTCTGAAACCGGGCCTGCTGCCCAAATTGAAAGGTAAATTCCGGGACGGCCGTACCGATATCACCCTGCATGCCGCTGGCAGGGGTGACAGCATCGCGGCTGTCATGGCCGGCCTGAACGGGAATTTGCTGGCGCGCATGGGCAAAGGCAAGGTGCAAACCAGCAGCCTGGAAAAGGCCGGCGGCGATCTGCTGATGCGTACCCTGTCCCTGCTCAGCCCGGAAAACAATAAGGACGCCATGAGCGATGTGCGGTGCGGCGTGGCCGCTTTCCATGTCAGGCAAGGACTGGCCAGGTCCGACAAGGGCATAGCCATGGAAACCAACGGCGTTAACGCGGTGGGAGGCGGTGTGGTTAACCTGGCGACGGAGAAACTGGACCTGGGACTGCGGCCTTACGCCAGGAAAGGACTGGGCGCCAGCGTCGGGCGTATGGCGGAGGTAGTGCGCCTGGGCGGGACCCTGGCTCATCCTGAGCCCAAGGCCGATACCCTGGCGGCGGTAAAAACCGCCGCCACCGTCGGCGCGGCCTTCGTCACCGGCGGCATCTCCTTGCTGGCCGGGGGGCTTTACAATATGGCCACTGTCGACGAGCATCCCTGTACTACGGCACTGGCCTTCGCCAACAAGGACAGGCCTGCAGCAACCACGGCGGCGCCAAAATAGGGTTCCAGCGGGCAGAAATCCAAGGGCAGCCTGGGGAGCCAGGTCAAGGGGATGATCCAGGAGTTGTTCGGCGACTGATGTAGCTGCAGACACCCCGGTGTTCGCCGGGCGTGCATCAATGCGGCGGCGCGGGTGTTATGATAACAACGACAGGTGCGGGGAATCCGCGGGGGTTTTCTCTCAACACGCACTAGCGAGCGCTTTCAGTATCCTGACAGGTGCCATCTCCCTAAGATGGATTACAGTTATTTCGACAGCATCCCCCTCCTGATCGCGGCCACGGTTATCCTCATCGTGCTGTTTCTGCGCCTGCGCCTGCCTTCCGTCCTGGGTTACCTCGCCGTCGGCGTCCTGGTGGGGCCGTACGGATTCGGCCTGATTACCGACACGGAGGCCATACGCGGGCTGGCGGAGTTCGGCGTGGTTTTCCTGCTGTTCAGCATCGGTCTGGAGTTCTCCCTGCCGTTGCTGCTGCGCATGAAGGGGGCGGTGCTGGGCCTGGGCGGCGCGCAGGTGTTGCTGGTCACCGCGGTCACCGCCGTAGTCGCCGTCCACCTGGGCGTCTCCGTGGCAGGCGCCATTGTCCTCGGCGGCGTGGTCACCATGTCGTCCACCGCCCTGGTGACCAGCCAGTTGTCCCGGCAGGCGGAACTCCATTCCCGGCACGGCCTGAACGCCGTGGGCATACTCCTGTTCCAGGACGTGATGGTGGTGCCCTTCCTCATTATCGTGGCCAATCTTGTCAGCCCCACTGAAACATCCGCCACCGTCGCCGTTCTGACGTCGCTGGGCGAGGGTCTCCTGGCCCTGGTGCTGATCTTCGTCACGGGCCGCTGGGTACTGCGCCCGCTGTTCCGGGAGATCGCCCGCTTCCAGTCGGCGGAGCTGTTCACCCTGACCACCCTGCTGGTTATCCTGGGCGCCGCCTGGCTCACCCACCACATGGGCCTGTCCCTGGCACTGGGGGCGTTTGTCGCGGGTATCATGCTGGGGGAAACCGAGTACCGGCATCAACTGGAGGCGGAGATCCGGCCTTTTCGCGACGTGCTGATGGGTCTGTTCTTGCCGGACGTCTGGACCTGGGTGCTGCTTCTGCTGTCGGCCATGGTGGTGTTCAAGCTGTTGCTGGTGGCCGGGCTGTGCAGGCTGGCCGGCTGGGACCCCGCGGTGTCCCTGCGCACCGGCCTGATCCTGGCCCACGGTGGCGAATTCAGCTTCGCCATCCTGATCCTGGCCCTGGCCGGCGGCCTGCTGCCGCCGGATTACGGCCAAGTGGTGCTGGCGGCGCTGCTCATCAGCATGGCCCTGGCGGCGCTGCTGATCCGTTTCAACGGCCCGCTGGTCGCCGGCCTGCTGCCTGCGGCGGCCTCCGCCAGCATGGAAACCCTCCGGGAACGCGTCGCCGACACCGCCCGCGGGCTGAACAACCACGTCATCATCGGCGGTTACGGGCGTGTGGGACAAAACGTTGCGCGGTTTCTGGAGGCGGAGGGCTTCCGTTATCTGGCCATGGACATGGATCCTTTCCGGGTAGAGAACGCCGTCAAGGCGAGGGCGCCGGTGGCTTACGGCGACGCCGCCAATATCGAACTTCTCAAGGCCGCCGGCCTGTCCCGGGCCATCGCCCTGGCCTTCTGCCTGGACAACGTCGACGGGGTGCGCAAGGTCCTGGAGCACGTACGGCGGCTGCGTCCGGATCTGCCTGTCCTGGTGCGGACCAAGGATGATGCCCTGCTGGAGGAGCTGCAGGGGGCGGGGGCGACGGAGGTGATTCCGGAAACCATGGAGGCCAGCCTCATGATCGCCTCGCACCTGCTGTTCCTGTTGCAGGTGCCGGTCCCGAAAGTGCTGGAACACATGCACCGGGTACGCAGCGGCCGCTACGCCCTGCTGCGCCGCCTGCTGCCGGGCGGATCGGATTTGCTGCACCGCCCTTCAGGGATGGAGCCGCAGTCGGACGAGACAGATGCCAAAGGTGAGGAGTGAAGAGGAACTGAATGTGTTGCCGGCGACGGCGGCACGCTGGCCTTTCTGCGCGACGGGAACATCTGGCTGCCGGCCCTGGAATAAGCCCGGCCGCGGCGCAATGGATCATGATTATCTGAACAGCAATCCGATCCTGACGGTTACCACGGTTATCCTGATTATCTTCTTTTCGACTCTGCGCCTGCCGTCCATAGTAGTTTTTCCAGTCGTAATTATTTCTGAGTCGAGGGATGTAGTAGTTGCCAATGTCTGGTGCCCTTACCCCAATCGGTAATGAATCTGGCCGTCACACGCGCCGTAGATTGGTGCGCGATAGACGCCGTATGGTTATCCAAAAAATAGGTGTCGACCGTTTCTGTCTTACTCTCTTGCAGTACCGATTGAGCCAGATGCTTCAATGTCAACCCTTGGCCTGAGGCCTTGGCATGAGCCTCCTTGCAGGTCCAGATACGGTAAAACCAGGACAGCCTTGCATCTTTGTCAAGGTCAGCAAAAAACCGCTGCTCGTCAGAGTGGAAGTACGTCATTACCAGGCGTTCAACATCCCGTTGCCGGTGTTGTTCTATATCGACGCCTATCGGTGCCTCCACGCTGAATCCAGCCATTACCGCGTTACCACTATGGGCGATGGAGCAGTGAACGTCGGCATTGGCTACTTGAGGTTCGCGGGAGGATGATTCGATAATACATGGCGTTATTCCCATACGATCCGCCAACAGGGTCGCCAGTAACCAACGACCCGCAACGAACTGTCGAAACCGACGTGGAGAACTGAACATCATCGCACGCTTACGGGTTGCCGGGGACATGGCAGAGAGCCAGTAATCAATGACGGAAGCCGGCACATGGTCGAAATCAGCAAGGATGACAGCTCCCGACGTCATTGGCGGCTCGTTTTATTTAGGCAGCCTGACAACTTCGCCTTTCAGGGCGACACCGGCGACGAAGGCACCGGCATGACACTCATATTGGGTTGCACTGGAATATTTATTTTTCTTGTAATAACTCCGGATATTGACCACGGCATTACCACCTTCGGCGATGGCTCGTTTCTGAAGACTGAGCAGGGCTGACAGTAGTACCCACTCACAGGCTTCCTTGTCGGATTTACCAAACGCATGGGTTTTCTTGTTTGTGACGTATTCGCCAAGCCGCTTATCGGGGTTGGGCTGGGGGCTCGTGCCACAAAACAACAGCACGTCGGAGTCAAGTTTGGCGTGATAGTCCGGCGAATTCATGGCTTCTTTAATCGAAAAGTAGTGCTTGGTGTCGCGAGCTTGAACACCCGTGCTGGACAAAGCGAAAACAGCAATGGTAAAAACAAGATAGTAGCGCATAATGATACTCCTTCTTCGGGTTCCATAAGCTCTGCGGTAATTTTCCAGCATTCGTTCTGGCGTCGATCTGTTAAGTCAACGGTTTACCATTATTTAAGCTGCGAGAGTTGCCGTGGATACTTCATTTGGTAAAATTCTCTGTACTTTTTTCACAGCGGCTCCGGGCTTCCTTTGCCCTGCCGCCACTTGCAACTTCCATGCTTGAAATGAGAAGGATTCGCATGGGATGGCTATAGAACTTGCAATATCCAACTGGTCCGGTTGGACTCCGTCATCCTCCGTGAGCCCTGTTCGCATTGCCGAGACACCTGATGTATCGTCGATCCCCACCCTCCTGCGACGGCGTCTGAACATGCTGGGACGGGCCTGTGCAACGGAAATTATGCGTCATATACATGACGGTGACAACTTACCCATCGTTTTTTGTTCCAGGCATGGGGATATCGAACGTACCTTCGGTATACTGACAGACCTTGCCAGAAACGAGCCAGTATCACCGATGAATTTCAGCCTCTCCGTTCACAACGCCATTGCCGGCGTTATTTCCATTCACTTGGGCATTTCCGCCAACATCAGCAGTATTGCCGCCCTCGAAGAGGGTCTGGTGCCCGTTCTGCTCGAAGCCGTGGGCCTGCTCGACGACGAACAAAATAAAGTACTCTGCGTGCTCGGTGATGTGCCGCTACCGGAAATCTATCGTAAGGATTGTCTCTGGCCGGATACACCCTTCGTGGTCTGTTTCACGGTAAGCACGCAGGATGGATTACCCCTCTGTCTCGATATGGAGCATCAGCAATTTACACCCGATTCAGCCTCTTCTCAGCAACCATCGCTGGAACCCCTGAAATTTGTTGAATTTCTGGCGTCGGCACAACAGAGCCTGACCACTCCGCACAATGGCGGCTGGTGGACTATCCGCAAACGTGGACAGACATGCAGTTGATTCGCCAAATCAATTATCTATGGCGCCTGCTGGCCACAGGCCTATGCTTTACCGTGTTTGGTTTAGGGGGGGTTATCGTCCCGCCGATAGCCACTCCCGTGCTTTATCTGACGTCAAGATCCGCTCCAACTCGACAACGCCAGGCCAGAAAACTGGTTCATTGGTTGTTTAAAGGCTTTATGCACATGATGCGGGCGCTGGGAATAATGACATGGCGTACCGAAGGGTTACAGAAGCTGAATCGCGAAGGGCTGCTGTTGCTTGCCAATCATCCGACACTGATCGACGTAGTGTGTCTGGTGATGTTTGTGCCCAATGCCGACTGCATTGTTAAAAGTCGCTTACTGAATAATCCGGCGATGCGGGGGTTTATTTCCCTGGCCGGCTATATCACCAATGACCGGGGCGATATTTTGGTCAAGGCCGCAAAACAGTCACTGTCGCAGGGCAGTGTCCTGGTAATTTTCCCTGAAGGAACAAGAACGAGACAGGGAGAACCATTCAAATTCCAACGTGGCGCGGCAAATATTGCAGTGCGCTGTCAGGTTGATGTAACACCGGTCAGGATTGATTGTTCACCACCAACCCTGGATAAAGAACGCAAGTGGTATCATATTCCCGAGAGGCCATTTGTAATGTCATTTGTTGTGGGTGACGATATTGCTATCAAACCTTTCTTACACTGTCCGGCATCTCTGGGTTCGCGCCGTTTGACCAGAAAACTGGAATCTTATTTTCTCGAGGAATGCCCAGCTCATGGACATTGATACACTACAAACAGAGATCAAGATTTTAATAATTGAAACTCTCGATCTGGAAGACATTACGCCCGATGATATCAACGTCTCCGAACCGCTATTCAATGAAGGTCTCGGTCTTGATTCCATAGATGCGTTGGAGATCGGCGTCGCCCTGCAAAAGCGCTACGGGGTCAAACTCAGTCCAGAGTCCGATGAGATAAAACAACACTTTGCGAGCATCACTGATCTGGCCAAACTGGTGGCAAGCTATGGCAATGGGGTGGAACGGGAACGATGATCACCCGGCAGGAAATCTATCGGCATGTCGTCAGTCTGATGAGTAACATGTTCGAGCTTGACCCGGATACTCTCAGCGAGGACGCACAACTCTATGATGAACTTGATATCGACAGCATCGATGCCGTGGACCTGATTGTTGAGCTGAAAGCCTACACCGGCCGGAAGATCGCCCCGGAAGATTTCAAAAACGTGCGTACAGTCGGGGATTTGGTCACCGCGCTGGAAGAAATTCTTAACGATGAATAATCACTCCGGAAAAGGACTTGTCCTCGGCGCATTGTTTCTGCTTTACCCCCTGGTAGTTTACTTCGGGCTGTCTTTTCTGGAACCACGCTGGCTGGCATTGTTGCTGATCATTGCCGCCGGATATCAGTTTGTGGGCAGGAGACTGCATAACACAACCCGGATACCTCTGATTATCGCCGTGGCTGCCGCCACCGGGTTTACTCTCATTACCGGTTCCCAGTACGGGTTGTTGCTGTATCCAGTGCTTGTTAACGGGGTACTGTTTATTGTTTTTGTTGCCAGCTTGCTGCACCCGCCTTCGGTGATCGAATCCCTGGCCCGCCTGAAGGAACCGGATCTGCCACGTGCCGCAGTCGATTATACCCGCAAGGTGACCCTGGTGTGGGCGGCATTCTTTGCTATAAACGGTACCATTGCCTTCGCCACCATCTATCTGG
>JARRRO010000093.1:0-6199 GCA_037380645.1 Gammaproteobacteria bacterium
GTCATCGGCCTTTTCCCCCTTGAGGAAACGCACGTTCTCCAGCATCACGATGTCGTCTTTCCCTGCCTGGATGCCGTCCTGCCAGTCTTTGCTGAGCACCACCCTGCGCTTCATGAGCTGCGCCAGATGCTCGGCCACGGGCCTGAGGCTCAGGGCCGGGTCGAACTCCCCCTCCTTGGGGCGGTCCAGGTGGGTCATCAGGATCAGGCGCCCGCCGTCGTCGAGGACGCGGTGCAGGGTGTTCAGGGAGGCGCGGATGCGGGTGTCATCCTGGACCTTGCCGTTCTTGAGGGGCACGTTGAAATCCACCCGCACCAGTACCCGTTTGCCGGCCAGGTCGACATCGTCCAGGGTGAGGGGGGCGGGTTCGGCCATGGGCGGATCAGCCGGTCTTCATCAGCGCCGCCGTAACATCCAGCATGCGGTTGGAAAAGCCCCACTCGTTGTCGTACCAGGCCACGACCTTGACCAAGTTGCCGCCGGTGACCTTGGTAAGGCCGGCGTCGTAGGTGGCCGAGGCGGTGTTATGGTTGAAATCGACGGATACCAGCGGCTGGTCATTGTAGTCCAGGACGCCTTTCAGCGGTCCCTCGGATGCGATCTTCATCAGCTTGTCGATTTCATCGGCACTGGTCTCCCGCGCGGCGATGAAGCTCAGGTCAACCATGGACACGTTGATGGTGGGCACGCGCACGGCGTAACCGTCCAGCTTGCCGTTGAGCTCCGGCAGGACCAGGCCCACGGCGGCGGCGGCCCCGGTCTTGGTGGGGATCATGGACATGGTGGCGGAGCGGGCGCGGCGCAGATCCTTGTGATAGACGTCGGTGAGGACCTGGTCATTGGTGTAGGAGTGGATGGTAACCATGGTGCCGCTGATCACGCCTATGCCGTCATGCAGGACCTTCGCCACCGGCGCCAGGCAGTTGGTGGTGCAGGAGGCATTGGAGATCACCGTGTCGGTGGCCTTGAGGACATCGTTATTGACGCCGTAGACCACGGTGGCGTCCACGTCCTTGCCGCCGGGGGCGGAGATGATCACCTTCTTGGCGCCACCCGCCAGGTGGGCGCTTGCCTTTTCCTTGCTGGTGAACAGGCCGGTGGACTCGTGCACCACGTCCACGCCCAGATCCCCCCAGGGCAGATTGGTCGGGTCCCTTTCCGACAGAACGCGGATGCGGTCACCGTTGACGATCATGGCGTCCCCGTCCACTTCCACCGTGCCGGGGAACTTGCCGTGGGCGGTATCAAAGCGGGTCAGGTGGGCGTTGGTCCCGGCGTCGCCCAGGTCGTTGATGGCGACGATCCGGAATTCGTCAGTGCGGCCCGCTTCGTATGCGGCGCGCAGGATGTTCCTGCCGATGCGGCCATAGCCATTGATGCCGATGTTTATTGTCATTCCTGATGCTCCGTGTGGTTCTCTCGTTTCAATCGCAAAGGGTTCCCGTTGCCGGGTCAGAACAGGGATTTTACCAGTTCCACCAGGTTATCGGCGCTGATGCCAAAGTGTTCGTAGACGGCGGGCCCCGGGGCGGATTCACCGAAGGTGGGCACCCCCATGACGGCGCCGTCCAGCCCTACATAACGGCGCCAGTAATCGGGGATGCCCGCTTCCACCGCCACCCGCCTGCGGCAGGCGGTTGGCAGCACCGCTTCCCGGTAGGCCGCGTCCTGGGCATCGAAGACGTCCGTCGAGGGCATGGACACCACCCGCACCCGGCGGCCCTCCCGGTCCAGTTGCCGGCCGGCCTCCAGGGCCAGGGACGTCTCGGAGCCGGTGGCCAGGATGATCGCCTCCGGTTCGCCGTCGGTATCCAGAAGGATATAGGCGCCGCGGGCGATGTCCCGGATCTGATCGGGGCTGCGCTCCAGGTACGGCAGCGACTGGCGCGACAGCAAAAGGGCGGTTGGCCCGGAGGTCCTTTCAATGGCGGCGCGCCAGGCCACCATCGTCTCCACGGTGTCGGCAGGGCGCCACACCGACAGGTTGGGGATGAGCCTCAAGGAGGCGGCCTGTTCCACCGCCTGGTGGGTGGGTCCGTCCTCGCCCAATCCGATGGAATCATGGGTGTAGACCAGGATATTGCGCTGCTTCATCAGGGCCGCCAGGCGCACCGCGTTGCGGGCATAGTCGGAGAACACCAGGAAGGTGCCGCCGTAGGGAATGAAGCCCCTGTGCAGGGCGATGCCGCTGTTGATGGCGGTCATGGCGAACTCGCGCACGCCATAGTGCAGGTAATTGCCGCCGGGCTGGGCCGCGCTCTCCAGCGTCGAACCGGACCACCAGGTCTGGTTGGAACCGGTGAGGTCGGCGGAGCCGCCGATGAGTTCCGGCAGGATCGGGCCGTAGGCGTTGAGGGCGCCCTGGGAAGCCTTGCGCGTGGCCACGGACTCCGCCTTCTCCACTATCTCCTTGAGGGCTGCCTCAGCAACCCCGTCCCAGTCATCCGGCAGCTCACTCTGCAGACGCCGTTCCAGTTCGGCGGCCAGGTCCGGATACTGCCCGTGATAACGCTCGAATTTGTCATTCCAGTCCCGTTCCAGGGCGGCACCTCGTGCGCGGGCGTCCCAGCCCCGATAGTACTCCTCCGGGATCTCGAAGGGGGGGTGCGTCCAGCCCAGGGTCTCCCGCACCAGCTTTACTTCCTCCTCGCCCAGGGCAGCGCCGTGGCAGGTCTCCTTACCCTGCTTGTTGGGGGAGCCCCAGCCGATGATGGTGCGGCAGTCGATCAGGGTGGGCCGGTCGGTGACGGCGCGGGCCTCGGTGATGGCGGCCTGCACCTGTTCTGCATCGTGTCCGTCCACCGCCCGGATCACGTGCCAGTTATAGGCCTCGAAGCGGGCGGCTTCGTCCTCGGTGAACCAGCCCCGGACCTCACCATCGATGGAGATGCCGTTGTCGTCGTAGATGGCGATGAGTTTGCCCAGGCCCAGGGTCCCGGCCAGGGAACAGGCCTCGTGAGAGATGCCCTCCATCAGGCAGCCATCGCCGACGCTGACGTAGGTGTGATGATTGATGATGTCCAGGTCGTCCCGGTTGAAACGCGCGGCCAGGGTCCGTTCGGCGACGGCCATGCCCACCGCGTTGGCCAGGCCCTGTCCCAGCGGCCCGGTGGTGGTCTCGACCCCGGGGGCGCAGCCCACCTCCGGGTGCCCGGGGGTCATGGAATGCAGCTGCCGGAACTGTTTGATTTCCGCCATGGGCAGGTCGTAGCCGGTGAGATGCAGGATGGAATACAGCAACATGGAGGCGTGGCCGTTGGAGAGAACGAAGCGATCCCGGTCCGGCCAATGAGGGTTGCCGGGGTTGAAGCGCAGGAAGTCGTTCCACAGGACCTGGGCGATGTCGGCCATGCCCATGGGGGCACCGGGATGGCCGGAGTTGGCTTTTTGCACCGCGTCCATGCTGAGGACACGGACAGCGTTGGCTAGGTCACGCCTGGTGAGCATGCAATCTCCGCAACGGGTTAGCGGGAAAGCGCCGCCCATGGACGTTTCCCGGGATTTCGGGTGTGGTTTGATGCCGCACTTTGGACGCCGGTGTCGTATTCAGCCCGTGGCTGAGGAACATCCTTGATCTTTTGGTCAGACTGAAAGCCGCCGGGTTCCGACTGGTGGGCATTTCCCCTGTATCACAGGGGTAGGGATTGTCGCTCAGGACTCCTTTTTGAGCAAGCTTCAGGCAATAAAATCTCTTTTGTGCGGATAAACATCCATCGGCTCTTGCCAGGGATTGGCAGTGAGGCGTGAGGGGTTAGAGGTGATTCCGGGGTGTCCACTCCTCACACCTTACTCCTTACACCTCACTTCCACTTGATGGAGCAGCCCATGCAGATGTTCTGCTGTTCCGGCCCTCTGCCCGTCTCGGCCACGGCGCACATGGCGTCGAACAGTTCCCGCGGGTCGTCGGGGGCTGCCTGGTGCGACGGTGTCGTGGTATCCAGGCGGCCGTGGTACTGCAGTTCCAGGTCCGCGTTGAATCCGAAGAAGTCCGGCGTGCACACGGCACCATAAGCGCGGGCGATCTCCTGGCTTTCGTCGATGAGATAGGGGAACGGATAGCCGAACTCCTCGGCCACGCGCTTCATATTTTCCAGTGAGTCCTCGGGATAGGCGGCGGTGTCGTTGGGCATGATGGCCACGCTGTTTACGCCGTGTTCCAGGAGCTCCCGGGTGTCGCGCACCAGACGCGCCTGGATGGCCTTTACGTAGGGGCAGTGGTTGCAGATGAACATGACCAGGGTGCCCTTCTCGCCGCGGCAGTCTGCCAGGGACCATGTCCGGCCGTCGGTCCCGGGCAGGCTGAAATCGACGGCGGGGGCGCCGAAGTCGCAGATGGGGGTCTTGGTCAGGGTCATTTCCTTGCTCCCGCGATGAACTTGCCTGGACATTATACATATAGAGATGATCCGCGGGGGCTCATCATGAGCCGTGGCGGGTGTGGAAAACGCCGGTCCCAGCCACTATAATGTGCGCCTCGTTACCGGCGCTGTCCATCACGATGACAGGCAGTATCCGCCGGTAAGCGTGTCTTTCTTACCCCTTGTCTGAGGAGCGTTGCAGCGGGACCACCCGCCAGGCTCAGACACAGCGGATCACACATTTACAACGGCGCTCGCTTAATTGTTAGGAGGTAACAATGAGCGCGGCAAAAGACAAGGTTTTTTCCGATTATCACGTCGCCGATCTCTCCCTCGCCGAATGGGGTCACAAGGAGATCCACATCGCCGAGACCGAGATGCCCGGCCTCATGGCCATCCGCGAGGAATACGCCAGGGAGCAGCCGCTGAAGGGCGCCCGCATCGCCGGGTCCCTGCACATGACCATCCAGACGGCGGTGCTGATCGAGACCCTGGTGGCGCTGGGCGCCGAGGTCCGCTGGGCCTCGTGCAACATCTTTTCCACCCAGGATCACGCCGCCGCGGCCGTCGCCGATCAGCAGGTTCCGGTGTTCGCCTACAAGGGCGAGACCCTGGAGGAATACTGGGAGTTCTGCCACCGCATCATGGAATGGGGCGACGGCGGCACGCCCAACATGATCCTGGACGACGGCGGCGACGCCACGCTGCTGGTGACCCTGGGGGCCAAGGTGGAAAAGGATCCCTCCCTGATTGAAAACCCCTCGAGCGAGGAGGAGAAGTTCCTGTTCGCTTCCATCAAGGCGCACCTGGAGGCCAAACCGGACTACTATTCCTCGATCCTGAACAACATCAAGGGCGTTTCGGAAGAGACCACCACCGGCGTGCACCGGCTGTACCAGATGAAGGAGAAGGGGGAGCTGCCGTTCCCGGCCATCAACGTCAACGACTCGGTCACCAAGTCCAAGTTCGACAACCTCTACGGCTGCCGGGAATCCCTGGTGGACGGGATCAAGCGCGCCACCGACGTCATGGTCGCTGGCAAGATCGCCCTGGTGCTGGGCTACGGCGACGTGGGCAAGGGCTGCGTGCAGTCCCTGGCCGGCCTCGGCGCCACGGTATGGGTCACCGAAGTCGATCCCATCTGCGCCCTGCAGGCATCCATGGAGGGCTACCGCGTGGTCCGGCTGAATGACGTGGTGGAGCAGGTGGACATTTTCGTCACCGCTACCGGCAACTTCCACGTCATCGGCCATGAGCACATGCAGCGCATGAAGGATCAGGCCATCGTCTGCAACATCGGGCACTTCGACAACGAGATCGACGTGGCTTCCCTGGAGCAGTACCAGTGGGAGGAAATCAAGCCGCAGGTGGATCACATCATCTTCCCCGACGGCAAGCGAATCATCCTCCTGGCCAGGGGCCGCCTGGTGAACCTGGGCTGCGCCACCGGTCACCCCAGTTTCGTCATGTCCAATTCCTTCACCAACCAGGTGCTCGCTCAGATCGAGCTGTTCACCCGCAACGAGAAGTACGGCAAGGAGGTCTACGTGCTGCCCAAGCGCCTGGACGAGAAGGTGGCCCGCCTGCACCTGGGACGCATCGGCGCCAGCCTCACGGAGCTGACCCCGGAGCAGGCCGAGTACATCGGGGTCAAGATGGAAGGTCCGTACAAGCCCGACCACTACCGCTACTAACGATACTATCCCCTTTGCCGGGGATGGCCGCCGGCCGTCCCCGGCTTTCTCCCCAGTCCTCAAACCCTCACTTTAATCCTCAGAGATACTTGTATCCTGCTGTAGCAGCGGGTATTTTCTTGTGTCTTATTTTAAGGAGGGCGTCCT
>JARRRO010000094.1:0-6197 GCA_037380645.1 Gammaproteobacteria bacterium
TTCACGATTTACGGTTCATGGTCCACCTTGATTTAGCAGGAGCATGAGATCCCGGAAACGACCATAGAAACGGATATCCCCGGCCGGCTCGATCACCTGCCCTGGCGCAGCTTTCACTGGCTGGTGGTAACGGCGCTGGGCATCACCTGGGTGCTGGACGGGCTGGAGGTAACTCTGGCCGGGGCGGTATCCGGTGCGTTGAAAGAGAGCCCGGCCCTGCATATGAGCGACGCGCAAGTGGGCGCGGCCGCCAGTGCCTACGTGGCCGGGGCGGTGCTTGGCGCCTGTTTCTTCGGCTGGCTCACGGATCTGCTCGGGCGCCGGCGGCTGTTTTTCCTGACCCTGGGCCTGTACCTGGTGGCCACGGCGGCCACGGCGACCGCGTTCAATTTCCACAGCTACGCCCTGTTCCGTTTTCTGACGGGAGCCGGCATCGGCGGCGAATACGCGGCCATCAATTCGGCCATCCAGGAACTGATTCCGGCGCGTTACCGGGGCCGCACCGATCTTGCCATCAACGGCAGTTTCTGGGTGGGCGCGGTGGTGGCGTCCCTGGGCAGCAGCATCCTCCTGAATCCGGCGTATTTTGCTCCCGACCTGGGCTGGCGCCTGGCGTTTTTCATCGGAGCGGCGCTGGGCGTGGTGATCCTGATCTTCCGGCGCTGGCTTCCGGAAAGCCCGCGCTGGCTGCTGGTCCACGGACGGGAGTGGGAAGCCGAGCGCATCGTGTCCGGACTGGAACGGCGCATGGGCGTCACTGTCCCGGCCGGGCTGCCGCGCCTGCGCCTGCGCATACGCGCGAACCCGGTCAACCTGATGGATCTGGCCGCCAGCCTGTTCCGGCATTATCCGCGCCGCGCGGTGCTGGGGCTGACGCTGATGACCGCCCAGGCGTTCTTCTACAATGCCATCTACTTCACCTATGCCCTGGTGCTGGGCCGCTTCTTCGGCATACCGTCAAAAGACGTGGGCCTGTACCTGCTGCCGTTCGCCCTCACCAATTTCCTCGGACCGCTGCTGTTGGGCTGGCTGTTCGACCACTGGGGCCGGCGGCCCATGATCACCTTTACTTACGCGATATCGGGCGCGCTGCTCGGCCTTACCGCGCTGTTGTTCGTCAACGGCATGTTCACGGCGGTGAGCCAGACGGCGGCTTTCGCCGTGGTATTCTTCTTCGCCTCCGCCGCGGCCAGCTCCGCCTACCTCACGGTGAGCGAATGTTTTCCGCTGGAAGTCCGGGCGCTGACCATTGCCGTGTTCTATGCCCTGGGCACGGGCCTGGGCGGCGTCGCCGCGCCGTGGATATTCGGCACCCTCATCGGTACCGGTAAACCGGCGGCGATCGCCGGAGGCTATGGGTTCGGAGCAGCGTTGATGCTCCTGGCGGCCGTGGTCGCGTGGAAACTGGCCGTACCCGCGGAGAAGCGCATGCTGGAAGACGTGGCCCATCCGCTGTCCCGGGTTGACGGCGGTGAATCGTGAGTCGTGAATCGTCAGTCGCGGCAGCTTTCGTGGTTAGCAACATGACAAAACACGAAATGCTCACAATTCACTTGTCGCTCGGGGCTCAAAAAATATGCCTCATTTCAGAGACAGCGGGAATCTCTGAATTAGAACCATAAACTGATTAAAATATAATGAAGACTTTTCTACTGGATGCTGGCGTTCGCCAGCATGACGGATAAGCTTCGACTCACGATTCATCAATAAAAAAAGGGGCTGCGCTTTCGCGCAGCCCCGTTTTGCTATCAGGAAACCGTGAGTAATCAGGAGCCGAAATTCTCCTCGGCGAAATCCCAGTTCAGCAGCTTCCAGAAACTCTCCACGTACTTGCCTGTGTCATTGCGGTAATCGATGTAGAAGGCATGCTCCCACACGTCGCAGGTGATCAGCGGCGTTTGTCCGTCGCGCATCGGATTGCCCGCGTCGTGGCTGGCGACCACGGCAACGGAACCGTCCTTGTTCTTGACCAGCCAGGCCCAGCCGGAGCCGAAATGGCCCGTCGCCGCCTGGGAGAAGGCCTCCTTGAACTTGTCCAGGCTGCCGAAGCCGGACTTGATGGCGTCCGCCACCTTGCCGTGCATCTCGGTCTGCTTGGGCGCCATGCTGTGCCAGTAGAAGGTATGGTTCCAGATCTGGGCGGCGTTGTTGAACCCGCCGCCGGGCTCCGCCTGGGTGATGATCTCCTCCAGGGACTTGTTTTCAAAACCGGAACCATCGATGCCGTTGTTAAGCTTGGTGACGTAGCCGGCGTGGTGTTTGCCGTAGTGATACTGGATGGTTTCCTCGGAGATATGGGGGGCCAGTGCATTCTGGGCGTAGGGTAAATCGGGTAAGGTAAAACTCATGATTAAGCCTCCTTGTGGTTGCTGAAGTTTGGCCGCAACAACGACTGTAGATGGCCATTCCGCCGCCCGGCGCGGCATGCATTCATCCTTTCTTCGTGCGTGCCGTTAACGAAAACCGGACCGGCAAAAGCGAAAGGAGTCGATCCGGGAGATCGCCTGTGCTTAAAATGGCGCGGATGACCGGCAGCAATCGGTACACGTAACTGTTTAATTATTATACGGATAACCCTATCGCATTCAAGGCGCCCGCATAAACCAGTTCCCCTCGGCAGTAACGGCAGCAATAGCGCGCGCGGGAAGTTTGTACCCGCTTATGCCGGATCGCGCTCAGACGGTGGCGCCGGCAATGGCAGGCATAATCGTATCGCCGCATCCGCCTTATGGGAACGCCTTCAAGACTGTAGTCGCCGCAGGCCCGCGCCTCGGCGCCGAAGAGATGCATGATCTCCCGCCACTCCCGGCCGTGGGGGCACACCCGCCGCCTCCCGTGCAGCGCATGGACCACGCAATGGGCCGCCTCGTGGGGAACGGTGGCCTTGACGTGCCCGGGAAAATCCCGGGCGAACAGCCAGGGATTGTAACGGATCTCCCGCTCTCCGCAGCGCACGCGGTACATCCCCGCCATCCGCCCCCTGAGATCGAAGCGGATGGCCGGCAGCGGGAAGGCGCGCCCCAGCTCCCTGCCGGCAAGGTCCAGGTAACGCGCGGTCTCGGCAATGACTTCACGTTGCCGCGGTTTACCTATGGGGGTCACCAAACCCTCCCCGGATCTCACGGTCATGGTTGTGCTGTTTCTGTCATCGCGACCGCTATTATGCCACCTGTCCGACTCCACGTGCGCCGTCGATTGTCTCGCCATCGGGGAGGGGGTAGGCTATCTCCACCATGAAACCCGCGCGGCACATCCGGTTTGTCCCCGTCCTGCTGCTGTTCCTGCTGGCCGCCGCGCCGTGCCACGCCGCCGGTCCCGACGCCCAGACCCGGGCGCTCATCAACAAGCTGCGACTGGAAGAATCCAAACAGCCGGTCAGGGACTGGCCCCGGTGGCGGAAACCGGACAAGGTCTACATCGGTATGATAACCAGTGACCCGGAACAACGGAAAAAGCTCCTGGCCGAGGCGCGCGAGGTTGCCGACGGCGTCGAACTGGTGCCGTACACCCTGCGCTTCGGCCGGCCCTTGCCCGATGACATAGTCCGGAACGCGGAAGTGATACTGGGCTTCTGCTCGGCCAGCCTCCTGAAGAGGGCGCACAAACTGCGCTGGTTCCAGCACTACGGCAGCGGCGTCAACCACTGCATGTACCCGGGCATCGAGGACAAGGATTTTATCCTGACCAACAACCGGCACAGCGCGGCCCCGCCCATCGCCGAACACGTCATCGCCATGATGATGGCCCTGACCCGCGGCCTGCTCAGGTTCCACGACAACCAGGCCGAAGGCCGCTGGCAGTACCGCAATAACATCGATTTCCCCATGATCGAGGTCGCCGGCAAGACCATGCTGGTGGCGGGACTGGGCGGCATCGGCACGGAAGTGGCAAAGCGCGCCCACGCCCTGGGCATGCACGTCGTGGCGACGCGCCGTTCCAGCCACAAAGGTCCGGACTTCGTCGACTACGTGGGCCTGCCTCCGGAACTGTACAAGCTGGCCGCCAGGGCGGACGTGGTGGTCAACGCCCTGCCCCTGACCGATGAGACCCGGGGCCTGTTCGACCGGAAGTTCTTCGACGCGGTCAAGCCCGGCGCCTATTTCATCTCGGTGGGCCGCGGCAAGAGTACCGTCACCGCCGACCTGGTGGCCGCCCTCAGGGACGGGCGGCTGGCCGGGGCAGGTCTGGATGTCACCGATCCGGAGCCGCTGCCGCCGGACAATCCCCTGTGGACCATGCCCAATGTCATCATCACCCCCCACGTCGCCGGCATGACGGATAAGGGTTTCGAACGGGGCTGGCTCATCATCCGGGAGAACCTGCGACGCTACATCCACGGTGAGAAGCTGCTCAACGTGGTGAACGTGAAAGAGGGCTACTAAGGAAAGGCAGTGAATCGTAAATAGTAAATAGTAAAAAACCCCGTGGTTTATCCAGGTCGATAAGCCAGTTCTTCACGATTCACCATCAATTGTCTCCCGCTATTGAAAATGGCAGCCCAAACCGCATATTAGGGGGATGTCCGACATCCTCCACGTCACCTGTGCCCATTGCGGCACCACCAACCGCCTGCCGCGGGAGAAACTGGAACAATCCCCCCGCTGCGGCAAATGCAAGCAGCCGGTGTTCTCCGGCGCCCCGCAGGAACCGGGCGGCGCTGAACTCGAGGCCTTCCTGGCGCACAATGACCTGCCCGTGCTGGTGGACTGCTGGGCGCCCTGGTGCGGTCCCTGCCGCAGCTTTGCCCCCCAGTTTCAGCAGGCGGCCGCCGCCTGGGAACCCCATCTGCGCTTTGCCAAGCTCAACACGGACGAGGAACCGGCGCTCGCCGCACGCTGGAACATACGCAGCATCCCCACCCTGCTCCTGTTCCGGGGCGGACGGGAAGTACGGCGCGTCAGCGGCGCCCTGCCCCTGCCGCAGCTGCAGCAGTGGCTGCAGGAAGCGGGCGTGGTCTGAGTTTTTGTAGGGTGATTTAGCCCAGGTAAGCCGCTGCCCAATCCGGCGGATCAATCCCGCTCTTCAGGCAGAAATTTGTTCAGCAGGAACTCTTCTTCCAGGGGATTCAGATCAAAGCGCACCCCCGCCTCGTTGATCGTCTGCCGGGTGATGGGAGCGTGTTCGGACAGCCAGCGCACCGCCCGCCGCAGATTCTCCCCCTCCGGCACCACCGAGCCCTTATCGCTCATGTCGTCTTCACCTCACTCCTCACGCCTTACCGGCCGTTCCAGGCCTCGGCGATCAGTTTATGCGACAGGCAGCGCGCCTCGAAATCATAGGTGATGCTGACCACCATGATCTCGTCCGCGCCGAAGCGCTTGATCCTGTCCTCCAGGCCCTCACGCACCTGCTCCGGCGCACCGATGACGGCGCCGCCCATGCGCTGGCGCAGGAAAGCGCGCTCCGCTTCCGTGTAGGGATAGGCCTCCGCTTCCTCGACGCTGGGGAAGGGGATGCCGTCACCGCCGGAAGCCAGTTTCAGGTACCACAGATCGCGGCTCAGGGACAGCCGCCGGGCCTCCTCCTCGGTCTCGGCGCAGACGGCGAATACCGCCAGGCAGGTGTAGGGCTCCCCGGCCACCGGGCCGGGATGAAAGCGCTCGCGGTAGATGCGGAAGATATCCTCGCCCATGGCGGGATTGATGAAATGGGCGAAGGCGTACGGCAGCCCCTGCCGGGCGGCGAGCAGGGCGCTGTCCTCGCTGGAACCCAGCAGCCACAGCGGCGGCGCATGCTCCGTCCTGGGATAGGCGCGGGCCTGTTCCAGGCCCTGCGTGGACGGGCTCTCGTCGCGCAGCAGGGCGTCCAGGTCCTCCAGTTTCTGCGGGAAGTACCGGGCGTCGGCAGTGGGGGAACCATAGGCCAGGGCGGCGGCGATATAGGGGCTGGAACCGGGGGCGCGGCCCACGCCCAGGTCCACCCGGCCGGGATACAGGGTCTCCAGCAGCTTGAAGTTCTCCGCCACCTTGTACGGACTGTAATGGGGCAGCATCACCCCGCCGGAGCCGATGCGGATCCGTTTGGTGTCCGCGCCGAGGCGGGCCAGCAGCACCTCCGGGGCGCAGCCGGCCAGGGAACCGGAGGCGTGGTGCTCGGCGACCCAGAAGCGGTGATAGCCCAGCGCCTCGCACAGGCGGGCGAGGTGCACGGTCTCGCGCAGGGCGTCCGCCGCCGTACCGCCGCTGCGTATGGGCGAC
>JARRRO010000095.1:0-7596 GCA_037380645.1 Gammaproteobacteria bacterium
ATACTACCGGACCGTCGTCCCGCCACAGCCCACGACCACCGGCGACAAGATCGAGGTAATGGAGTTCTTCTGGTACGGCTGTCCCCACTGTTACCACTTCGAGAGCTATATCCACAAGTGGCTGCAAACCAAGCCAGCCGATGTGGCCTTCGTGCGCATGCCGGCGGTGCTCAACCAGAGCTGGATCCCCCACGCCAAGGCCTATTACGCCGCCATCAAGCTGGGAGTGCTGGATCGCATCCACACGCCCCTGTTCAACGCCATTCACCGGGATCGCAAACCCATCTTCATGAAGCCAAGCTCAAGGAATTCTTCGTCTCCCAGGGCATAGACGGGGACGCCTTCACCAAGGCCTACAATTCCACCGAAGTCGCCATCAAGATCAAGCAGGCCTATCTGATGGCGCGCAACTTCAAGATCACCGGGGTTCCCACCATGGTCGTCGACGGCAAATATGTCACCTCCGCCAGCATGACCGGTTCCTTCGACAAGATGATCGATACGGTCAATTACCTCATCAAGAAGGTGCGGCAGGAACGCAAGGAGGCCAGCGCAGCGCAATAAGCGCGGGCCTGCGGACAGGCGTCCAGTTTCAGGTCAAATCGATGTCCGTCGCGCTCGACCGGTTGCGGGCCGGCCCCCTGTCCGAGGACAGATTAAGTGCCGTATTGATCAGCCCCACGTGCGAGAACGCCTGGGGAAAATTGCCGAGCTGAAGTTTGTTCACGGGGTCGTACTGTTCAGCCAGCAGGCCGACGTCGTTGCGCACGGAAAGCAGCCGCGTGAATAACTGCTCTGCGTCGCGGGTCCGGCCCATGAGCGCGTAATTGTCCGCCAGCCAGAATGAGCAGGCCAGGAAGGTCCCTTCCCCGCCGGGCAGGCCGTCATCATTGTCTTCGGTGCTATAGCGCCGCACGAAACCGTCCTGGTGCAATTCTTTTTCTATGGCCGCCACCGTGCCGGCGATGCGGGGATCGGTGGCGGGAAGAAATCCCACCAGTGGCAGCAGAAGGAGCGCGGCGTCCAGGGTCTTGCCTCCGTAGTGCTGCACGAAAGTATTGCGATCCGGATTGTAGCCGTGCTTGCAGATATCCTCGTGGATGTGCCGGCGCAGCCGTCTGAGATCCTCCAGGGGCCCCTTCAGGCCGTGCCGTTCTATGTCCTTGACGGTGCGGTCCGCCGCCACCCAGGCCATGACGTTGGAGTAGGTAAAGCGGCGCTTGGGGCCCCGCTGCTCCCACAGGCCGGAGCCGGTGTCCCGCCAGTGAGCTGACAGAAATTTCATCACCTCTGTCTGGATGCGCCAGGATTCGCCGTCGTCCATGAGGCCGTGACCGCGGGCGAGGTGGAAGGAATCCAGGACCTCCCCATAGACGTCCATCTGGCTCTGGCGGTAGGCCGCGTTGCCTACGCGCACGGGCGCGCTGTTTTCAAACCCCCGCAGCCAGTCGAGTTCATACTCCCGAAGCCGGCGTTCGCCCGCCAGGCCGTACATGATCTGCAGTTTGGAGGGTTCGCCGGCGACGGCGCGTTCCAGCCACCGGCGCCAGGCCATGGCCTCCTTGGTGTAACCGGTCTCCATCAGTGCATACAGGGTAAACGTAGCGTCGCGCAGCCAGCAGAACCGGTAATCCCAGTTGCGGGTCCCGCCGGGCTGCTCGGGCAGCGAGGTGGTGGTAGCGGCCACCATGCCGCCGGTGGGGCTGTAGGTGAGTGCCTTGAGGGTGATGGCCGAGCGTACCACGGCGTCGCGCCAGCGCGCCGGCGCCCGGCAGGCGCCGCTCCACTCATGCCACCAGTCGGCAGTTTCCCGCAGCATCCGCCCGGCGTCGGGCGGCGCCGGCGCTTTGCGGTTGGATGGATGCCAGCTCAGGATAAACGGGACGCTGTCGTTGGCCCGCACGGTGAACCGCGCCTCGGTGGTCATGTTGCGGCCGTGCAGTTTCACCGGGGCGTGCAGCGCGACGGCGTCCGGTCCCGCCACGGCGCTCAGGCCGTAGTTCCGGCGCCGCACCCAGGGGATGATGCTGCCGTAGTCGAAGCGCAGGCTGAGTTCCAGTTTCATGGACACAGTCCCGCTCACGCCGCGGACGATGCGCACCAGGTCGCAGGAATCGTCGCTCTGGGAAGGGGGCATGAAATCGATCACGTCCGCCGTCCCCTCCGCCGTCTCGAAGCGCGTTTCCAGCACCAGGCTGTCGTCCTGATAGGCACGGCTGATACGCCGCGGACGGCCCTCCGGCGCGATGCGCCAGCGGCCGTTGTCGGAGCTCCCCAGCAGCGCGGCGAAGATGGCCGGCGCGTCGAAGCGCCGCGGACACAGCCAGTCCACTGAGCCATCCCGGTGCACCAGGGCAGCGGTACGGGTATTCCCCACCATGGCGTAGTCCTCTATGCGGCGGCCCCGCGGCTGTTCAGCGGCGCCCTCGTTCATCGGGGGACGGGCGGTTTGGGATCGCGCCAGCCGCCGAGGTGCGCGGTCATGTGGTCAGCTTCCGGCGGTCCCCACGTGCTCGGCGCGTAAGCATACAGCGGCTTGTCCAGCGTCAGAATGGGATCGACGATACGCCAGGCTTCCTCGACGCCGTCCTCGCGCGCAAACAGTGTCGCGTCCCCCTTCATGGCATCGCCGATGAGCCGTTCGTAGGCATCCGCTTCGTCGTCGCGCGTATCGCAGACATAGAGTTCTATTTCCTCTCCCTTCATCCTGACTCCCGGCTTCTTGGAGCGCGCGCCCACGGCGATGGCCACCTGGTCCGGGCCGAGGCGAAAGCGCAGGTAATTGGGCGAGGGCGTGATGGATTCGCGGAACAGGTCCTTGGGTGGAGAATGCAGGGACACCATGACCTCAGTGGAGGTGATGGGCAGGTGTTTGCCGGCACGGATGAAAAACGGCGTCCCTTCCCAGCGCCAGGAATCCACGTGGATCTGCATGGCGGCGAAGGTTTCCACCTCCGATGCCGCCGCCACACCGTCCTCTTCGCGATAGCCCTGGTACTGGCCGCGCACCAGACTGTGGCCGGTGAGCGAGCGGACGGATTTGAACACCTTCACCTTCTCATCGCGCAGGGATTCGCTGTCCATGGACAGGGGCGGCTCCATGGCGAGATGGGCCATGACTTGCAGCAGATGGTTCTGCACCACGTCGCGTATAGCCCCTACCTCTTCGTAGAAACTCCCGCGCCCCTCCACACCAAACTTCTCCGCCATGGTGATCTGCACGCTGTGCACGTGGTTGCGGTTCCAGATAGGCTCAAGAAAAGAGTTGGCGAAGCGGAAATACAAAAGGTTCTGCACGGGCTCCTTGCCGAGATAATGATCGATGCGGTAAATCGCCTTCTCGTCGAAGACGCGGTGCAGGTCCCGGTTCAGCGACCGGGCCGAATCCAGGTCGCGGCCGAAGGGCTTTTCCACCACCACGCGCGCCCTGGCGGTGTTCTCGAGCTTCGCCAGGCCGCCGACGACGGTGGGGAACATGGCGGGCGGGATGGCCAGGTAGTACAGCGGCCGTTTGGCCCCGTCCAGGGCCTGGTGCAGTTTGTCGAAGGTTTCCGGGTCCCGGTAGTCCCCGTCCACGTAGGCCAGGTTGCTGATAAGCCTGGCACTGGCCTGGCCGTCCACCTCACCGTGCGCCTGGAGACTGTCACGGACCCGCGCCTGCAGGCGTTCCAGGTCCCAGCCGCTCAGGGCCACGCCGATCACCGGCACGTCTAGCTGCTCTTTGCGGATCAGGGCCTGCAGCGCCGGAAAGATCTTCTTATAGGCCAGATCACCGGTGGCGCCGAACAGCACCAGCGCATCGGATAGGCGCTCAGCCATGGCCGACCTCCAGCGCGTAGGGGGGCTTGTCGCCGCTGTGTTCCGGCAGTCTCACGCCTCCCCCTGCGCTTCGGCGTTACGCTCCTCGTGTCCGCCGAACTGGTAGCGCATGGCCGAGAGCAGCTTGTTGGCGAATTCGTCGTTGCCCCGGGAGGCGAAACGGTCAAACAGGGCCGCGGCGATCACCGGGGCCGGAACGCCCTCGTCGACGGCGGCCTGCACGGTCCAACGTCCCTCCCCCGAGTCGGAAACGCGGCCGTGGAACCCGTCCAGCTCGGGATCGTCCTGCAGCGCGGCGGCGGTGAGATCCAGCAGCCAGGACCCGATCACGGCACCCCGCCGCCACACCTCCGCCACCGCGGGGAGGTCGATATGGTAGCGGTAGTGGTCCGGTTCCCGCAGCGGCGTGGTCTCGGCGCTTCCCTCGCCTTCCACCCGCACGCCGACATCGGCGTGTTTGAGGATATTGAGTCCCTCAGCGTAGGCGGCCATCAGGCCGTATTCGATGCCATTGTGGACCATCTTCACGAAATGCCCGGCGCCGCTTGGTCCGCAATGCAGATAGCCCTGTTCCTCGCGGGCGGGCGCTCCGGCCCGGCCCGGTGTCCGCTGTGCGGCGTCCACGCCGGGAGCCAGCGCCGCGAATACGGGGTCGAGATATTCCACCGCCGATCCATCACCACCGATCATCTGGCAATAGCCCCTCTCAAGGCCCCACACCCCGCCGCTGACGCCAACGTCCAGGTAATGGAGGTCCTTGTCCCTGAGCGCGGCGGCCCGGCGTATGTCGTCGTGATAATCGGAGTTGCCGCCGTCCACCAGGATGTCTCCGCCGTCCAGCAGCGGCGTGATGTCGTCGATGACATCGTCCACCGCGGCCGCGGGGACCATCATCCAGATGGCGCGGGGCCGGGAGAGCAGGCCCGCCAGTTCCCGCAGCGTGCCGGCGCCCCTGGCTCCCCGGGAAACCAGGCCCCTGACCGTCTCCGTATCAGTATCGTGTACGATGAGTTCATGACCCGCCTCGATGAGGCGGCGTACCATGCTGCCGCCCATGCGTCCCACACCAATCATTCCCAATTGCATAGTCGATCCTCCTTTTGGCTGACACCCGTGCGCTGGCATGCATGTGATCCCCGCATGCGGCGGGATTGCGTCGGCGAAAGCGTTGCAGAACTCAGTCAGACAGCACCGCCATCCCCGGGATCAATCGGGGATCCAAGGCACGGCGCGTGGCGAATCGGGCTCGCCCTTTATATATTTTGGACCAATCCCCGTCTGTGAGTTCTGTTTTTCTGTGTTACGCTCCGCGCGGCGAGGAACACCGGCGGCCAGACGCCGTCAATATAGGTATAGCAGCGGGCGGCTGGACGCCGTCAGGCCCGCTGCGACCCTGGGGAATATCCGCCTGCCGGTTGCCAAATCCGCCGCAAAACCTTAGTGTCTTCAGCGTTGTTCAGATACGCTGTCTCCGGCGGCGCTGGTCGCGGTTTTGCGACGGCATGAATAAGAAAGAACCGGGCGTCCCCGCACTTTGCACGATGGCACCTCAAACCAGGCAACTTGCACCGGCGCCGGGGAACCCGGGAAAACAAAAACACGCAGGAGGTAAATATGAGCGATAATAACAATTTCGAAAGCGCAGTCCCCCTGGGGCCGGGCGGTGAAAGCCTGGCACCGACCGATCCGCAGCGACGTCGATTCCTGACTGCTGCCGCTACCGTCGTCGGCACCCTGGGCGTGGCCGCCGCCGCGGTGCCTTTCATCGAATCCATGGAGCCCAGCGCCCGCTCACGGGCCGGCGGTGCGCCGGTCACCATTGATATCGGCGGACTGGAACCGGGCCAGATGCTCAGCGCCCGCTGGCGGCAGAAGCCCGTATGGGTACTGCGGCGCACCAAGGATCAGCTCGTCGAACTGCCTAAACTCAATGATCGCCTCAAGGACCCCATGTCCAAGGAACCGCAGCAGCCGCCCAACCTGCCCCACTGGAACCCGGTGCAGCGCTCCATCAAGCCGGAATATCTGCTGCTGGTGGGCATTTGTACGCACCTCGGCTGCATTCCCAAATATCGTCCCCAGCCGGGTGCCTCGGACCTTGGCGCCAGCTGGCCCGGCGGCTTCTTCTGCCCGTGCCACGGATCGCGCTACGACCTGTCGGGGAGGGTCATGGACGGGTCGCCGGCGCCGCTGAATCTGCCCGTCATCCCCCACTTCTACCGCAAGGGCAACGTGATCGTCGCAGGGGAATTGGAAGACGGCTCCGAAAGCAACTGGTCACCGAATACCTGGTGACTTTCCCCGCAGCGTCCGGTTCGTTACGGGTTACTGCTGAACTATGACGACCGATCGACCGGGGTTTTAACCCCGGGCGTCATCTAACACACCTGCGGCTTCCAGGGTCGCGGTGGGATCCAGCGGATCAGCAGTCTGGGTTCCCTGGCAATCGGTCCCCGTGCGGATGGTGGTGCCTGGTATGTAGGTGTTTTTACACAGCTGCATCACGGTATCTTTGGTCGTATATTTCGCACCGGTTATCGCGGACCCGACGGTGTCCGAAGAACAATACGTCATGATTGGAAGATTCCCGCTTGAATCAGCCGGCAGGTTGTTACTGCCACCCTCGTCTACCACTGTGACGCTGAATGTGGTACCGGAACACTTATTTTTCCCGTGGGAGTGGCCGCCGAACGTATCGGCGCCCGGATCAGAATCATGGCTGTCCCAGGGATTCCTCACTTTGTGGAGGCCTTTATGATGGCCGTGGCCTCTATCATGACCCTCGTGCTTGCCCTGATTAAAACCATAGGGGTGGAACCAGCTGCTGATGAAATTCCACCAGCCATGGCCGTTGCCCCTGTCGTGGGCATAGGCTGCCGAAGATGCGGAAAGCGACAGTGCGGTAACTGCCAGCACGGTCAGCAGATGTTTGCTGAAGACTTTCATCTTAACCTCCAGTATGTCCTTGCGTTTTTATTCGTTGATTAACATTCACGATCTGCGCCAAAAAATTGACCGTCAATGAAGCATGATCATCAGGAGAAATCAGTAACTTGCTGATATTCGGGATGAATTGCTTTTATATGGAAGTCAGACCGGATCTTGTAAGCGTGACAGCCGTCACAAGTAACCTGTCCAGGGCCGGCCGGTGAGCGTGACGGCGTTCACATTCCTTCCCCCGGTAATCATTCCCGGGACGGGCAAATGCCGTCAAAAAGTGACACTTTGTGTCATTGCCGGACCCCCGGAGATTGCTTGGCCAGGCCCGCAGGCGCCTTCTGCAACACCCATTTACATGCAGTCAGAGGTTCGAATCCACGGCAGTACGACCTATAAAAAAGCCTTCGCAGGGAGGGTTTTTGAATGTTCGTCATGGGTTTGAAACGACCGCGGCACAGGGGCGTGCTGTCATTTCCCAATTACTTTAAGCACTTGAGAAATGCAGTGAAATGAAAATTTCATTTTCATTTTTCGAGATCTGACAAGCCAAGGATGAGCTTATTCAGAGCATTTAGAATGGCGCGCCCGAGAGGGCGAGCCGGGACCGAATGTCCGGTGAACATTCGCAGCCCGGCGAGCGCCGCGCAGGGATGCGCGGCCGGACTACCGCGCCAGGGATGGCTGCCCGGGACTGATTTTCTCGGAACCGCCCATAACTGTGGCCAGAGGTTCGAATCCTCTAGCTCGCCTGATTATCAGAATAAAAGTCCTCACGATGTGGGCTTTTTTGATGAATGGCGCGCCCGAGAGGATTCGAACCTCTGACCTTCGGCTCCG
>JARRRO010000096.1:0-6184 GCA_037380645.1 Gammaproteobacteria bacterium
CGTTCAGCCAGCCTACTCCCAGCGGGCCCACGGTCTGACCAAAAAGATTGGCGAACAGCATGAAGGTCGCCGTGGCCACGGCGCGCATGCGCACCCGCGCCGCGCCCAGGACGGCGGCGTAAACCGGGCCCAGGTGCATGGCGGTAAGAAAGGTGGCCAGCCCCAGGCCGATGATGGAGGCTTCCAGAGACGGTCCGAACAGGAACAGCACTTCCGCCGGTGCCGCCAGCATGCAGGCCAGGGCCGGCGTCCACACGCGCCAGCGCTCATCAACCCGGCCCAGGCGTACGGCCGCTGCGCCCCCCGCCAGCACTCCCAGTAGACCCAGTGGTCCCCGGATCAGTCCCATGTAGCTCCCGGTCTCGGCCGGCGACAGTCCGTGCACGCGCATCAGGAAGGCCGGGCCCCAGATGATGCCGGCATACAGGTGCACCGCCATCAGGCAGCCACCCAGGACCAGCCAGACATAGGATCGGGCCCCGGCCAGGTAACCCAGGGTCTCCCGGAAGCTGTGGGCAGTGACAGCGGCCGGCCCCTGTTCCGCACCGCCGCGGGGCGGCTCCTTCACGGTCAGAAACAACAACAGCGCTACCGCCAGCCCCGGTGCGCCGGCGACGTAAAAGACGGCGCGCCAGCCGTAATGTTGATCCACCCATCCGCCCATCATGTAGCCCGCCAGGGTGCCCAGACCGGCGCCGCAGGAGTAGATCGACAGCACCAGCGGCCGCCTGCCCCGGCCGTACAGATCCGACAGCATGGAGTTGGACGGGGCGGTGCTGGAGGCCTCCCCCGCCCCCATGAGGAAGCGCGTCGCGGCCAGCTGCCAGACGTTCTGCACCAGCCCGGTGAGCGCCGTCATGAGGCTCCAGAAAGCCAGCCCCACGCCGATGATGGTGCGCCGGTTGATCCGGTCGGCCAGCCAGGCAATGGGCACGCCCAGGAGGGAATAGAACATCACGAAGGCGAAACCGCCCACCAGGCCCAGGACCGTGTCGGAAAGATGCATCTCCGCCTTGATCGACTCCAGGACGATGCTGAACAGGTTGCGGTCCAGGTAATTAAACGAGGAGACCAGGGTCAGGACGGCCAGGGTGTAATGGGCTGTCCGCGCGGGCGCGGCCGATCCCGGCGCCGGATCAGGCGGCACGGGACACCGCCGGGGACGGCGGTTCAGGGCCGTATGCCACTGACCAGAGAATAATAACCATAGGTGGAGAGGGCACTGACCTCGGTGAAGCCGGCTCCTTCCAGCAGTTCCCGCAGCTGGGCGAAGGTGAACTGCTGGCCCTGGGTGCCGTGCAGCATGGCCACGGAAAACGCCGCCGCCGCCAGCGGGCCCGCCCCGTCGTCATTTAGCAGCATTTCGTGCAGGCAGATGCGGCCGCCTTTGGGCAGTATCCCATGGGTACGGGCCGCGAGTTCCGCGCAGGTCTCGAAACTCCAGTCGTGAAAGACATTGGAGAAGAACACGGCGTCATAGCCATGCGGCCAGTCATCCCGGAACATGTCCGCGGCCCGGGTGTCCACCCGCGCTTCCATCTTCGCGGCGGCGATGTATTCCTGCGCCACCTCGCACATGGCCGGCAGGTCCATGACGGTGCAGTGCAGATCCGGGTAGCGCCGGGCCAGGGAGATGGAGAAGCAGCCGGAGCCGCCGCCCACATCCAGCAGCCGTCTCACGCCGCTGAAGTCGGCGTTGCGGGCGAGGCCCAGCGAGGCCGGCAGGGAATGGCTGTGCATGAAGGTGGCGATGCCGCGCGCCATTTCGGGCTTAAGCTGGCCGCTTTCCCAGGCCTCCACGGGACGCCGTTCACCGGAGTACGCGCTCCCCTCACTGCCCGCCCCCTTGAGAAGATTGATCAGGGACTTGTGCTGGGGGAGTTTGGCGCCCACGCGTGCCAGCAATGCCCCCCAGTAAAAGGGGCTGTCGTGCAGCAGGAACTGGCGCGTGGTGTCGGAGACGTGAAAGCAGCCGTCCCGCTGCACCAGGAATCCCAGGGCGGCCAGGAATGGCAGCAGGATGGCAAGGCCCCGCTCACTGCAGCCGGTCTGCTGCGCCAGCTCCGCCGCATCGCCCGGGCGGGCGGCAATGGCGTCAAACAGATGCAGTTCATCGGCCACCGTCACCGCCGGCAGCCGGTAGACGGACAGCCACAGATCCCACACGGGCCGATCGTCACAAGTGGGAAATTCAGGTTCCATGGGTTTCCTCCGTTACCGGGCAATCATGCCACAAGCGGAAAACGGTGGGAACGGCACGGTCCTGCATCTTGATTTGTAACCGCAGCGCAAACGGTGTCAAAATGCATTCAAGAGACCGCCGGCCCGCAACGGCTGCTGGCGGGATTTCAAAGCAGTAACAGGGGGGCGGTATGAGCGTTACCGAGGCGAAGGCATCCACACAGGCCGCCGGCACCGTTGTCGCCGGACGTCCCATGCCGGCGTTCCGGCACATCGGCGTTGAACCTGTAACCGGGGCGGCCGGCGCCGAGATCACCGGCGTCGATCTCGCCGCGCCCCTGAATGAAGATGTCCTCGAAGAGATCATGCAGGCCTTCGAGCATTTCCTGATCATCATCTTCCGGGATCAGAACATAACGGACGAGCAGCACAAGATCTTCTCCCGCCATTTCGGCGAACTCACGGAACTGCCCCAGGCGCCCACCTACGGTGGCCACCGGGACATGCAGGAGGTACGGCGCGAGGCCGACGAACCCGCCAGCGTGGTGCCCTTCACCAGGTTTCACACCGACAGTCCCTTCCTGCTCACCCCGCCGCTGTGCATCGTCATGCGCGCCCTGGACGTGCCCAAGTACGGCGGCGATACGGCCTTCTCCAACATGTACCTGGCCTATGAATCCCTGTCGGACGGGTTGAAAGAGCTGCTGGCGAATCTGCGGGTGGTGTATTCGGGCAAGGATATCTGGTCCAGGAACGAAAAACTGGACAAGGACAAGCGCCTGCGCCTCAGGGAAAGCCACGACTTCAGGGAAGATCAGCTCGAGAATATCCATCCCGCCGTGCGCCGCCACCCGCGCACCGGCCGACGCGCACTGTACGTCACCAACACCTATTTCAAGCGCTTCGAAGGCTGGAACGAGGAAGACAGCCGCGGTCTGCTGGATTATCTCATCACCCTGCCCTACAAGCTTCAGTTCCAGTGCCGGGTGCGCTGGAAACCGGATACGCTGATCGTGTGGGATAACCGATTCCTGCAGCATTGCGGCATTCATGACTACGAGAATGAGCGCCGCCATCTCGTGCGCACGACGGTCATGGGTGAACGTCCCGTCTGACGCGGAAACCTGACGGCCGTACCTTTCCCTTTTTGCGGAAACATCGATTATTCATTCCGCGCAGGCCCGAGTGCGTTTGAAGATACATGCAACATGCGGCCGGCTTCGCCGGATATGCAAGAATCCCGTTATCAATGAAGGGGGACAGACGTAGTCATGAGTGTAAACAAAACCGGCCTCTATGCTTTTTTCTGCCTGCTCATTCTCATTCCACCGGCCGCATGGTGCGACAATGTCACCACTACTTACGGCTTCACTCTCTATGGCAAGCTGAAATACGGCCCCGGCTTCAAGCACTTTGACTATGTCAACCCGGACGCGCCCAAGGGCGGAAGCTACACTGTCGGCCTCGCTAATTCCTTCGACAGCCTGAATCCTTTTATCACGCTCGGTAATGCCATCCAGCAATTTCCGATTATCAGTATGCTGACTTATGATTCCCTGATGATAAGAAGCGGGGATGAACCCGCCTCTGTCTATGGACTCATCGCCAAATCCATTACCACCCCGGCTGATTACTCATGGGTCGAATTCAAGCTGCGTAAGTCAGCGCGCTGGCACGACGGCACGCCCATCACGCCCGATGATGTTATTTTCTCCCTGCACACACTGAAGACAAAGGGATCGCCCCAATACCGAAACAATTATGCGGAGGTGGACAAGGTCGAAAAAACCGGGCCATACAGCGTGCGTTTCGTATTCAGCGAGACGGGCAACCGTGGTCTTGTCTATACAGTGGCCCAGATGCCGGTGCTGCCCAAGCATTACTGGCAAGGCCGCAAGTTTGATGAACCCACGCTGGATCCGCCCCTGACCAGCGGTCCGTACCGCATCACCAGGGTGGACCCCGGACATTCCCTTACCTTCCAGCGGGTCAAGGATTACTGGGCCAGGGATCTGCCGGTGATGAAGGGCCGCTTCAACTTCGGCAGCATCAGGTACGACTGGTACCGCGACACCTCCGTGCTGTACGAGGCATTTATGGCCGGTAATACGGATCTGCGCTGGGAAACCCTGCCCAACCAGTGGGTGAACGGCTACAAGGGACAGGCGGTGCAAAAGGGTTATATCAAGAAAGAGATGCTGGATTATTCAGGTACCACCTTTTACTCCGGATATTTTTTCAATCTGCGAAAAAAGGAGTTCCAGGACCAGCGCGTACGCGAGGCTATCGCCAACTGCTTCGACTTCCAGTGGATCAACAAGAACATCTTCCACGGCCAGTACAAGCGGGTTTCCAGTTATTTTGAAAATTCCGAACTGGCGGCTCGCGGCAAACCCTCTCCGGCCGAACTCAAGCTGCTGGAGCCCTATCGCGACCGGCTGGATCCGCGCGTCTTCAACCAGCCACTCAAGCTGCCGACTACTGACGGCACCCAGGCCTCGCTGCGGCAGAACCTGCGCCGGGCGGTGCAGTTACTGCGCGAGGCCGGCTACACCATGCAGAACGGCAAGCAGATCTCGCCGGACGGCAAGCCGCTGCAGTTCCAGATCCTGCTCTGGGATCCGTTTTTCAAGCGGGCAACCGCCCCGTTCGTCGATAACCTCAAGCGCATCGGCGTGAAGGCGAAAATGCGGCTGGTGGATACGGCGGAATGGACCCGGCGCATGCGTGATTTCGACTACGAGATGACCCAGGGATTCATCACGCCCATGCCGCTGTCTCCCGGCAGTGAACAGCGGGAAATCTTCGGTTCAAAGGCGGCGGGCGAGAAGGGCAGCCGCAACCAGATGGGCATAAAGAATCCCGTGGTGGACGCCCTCATCGGGAAGATCATCCACGCTCCGGACCGTACCGCCAGGGTGGCGGCAACCCGTGCCATGGACCGCGTGCTGTTGTGGAACTATTACTCCATTCCCACCTGGTACGCCCCCGGTATTCCCATCGCCTACTGGGACCGCTTCGGGCGGCCCGCGACCGAACCAAGCTGGCTGCACATCGTCTGGATCATGAGCAACTGGTGGATCGATCCCGACAAGGCCGCAGCCGTGCAACACTATCTGGAAAGCCGGCGCTGAAACCATAGCATCCCATTCCCGGCACAGTGATATGACACGGTATATCCTCCGCAGGCTTTTATTGATGATTCCAACCCTGTTCGGGATCCTGCTGATTAACTTCGTCATTGTGCAGTTCGCCCCCGGCGGTCCTGTCGAACGGATCATGGCACAACAGAGCGGTATGGGCTCCGACGTTACCGCGCGCACCAGCGGAACCTCCAGCCAGGGCGGGCAGAACAAGGCCGCCGGCGACAATAACAGCGAATACCGCGGCTCGCAGGGCCTGGATCCGGCCCTGGTCAGGGAGCTGAAAAAACGCTTTGGTTTCGATCAGCCTCCTTCCGTGCGTTTCTACCACATGATGATCAATTACCTGCATTTCGACTTCGGCAAGAGTTTCTACCGCAATGACAGGGTCATTGACCTGATCCTGGAAAGACTGCCGGTATCCCTGTCCCTGGCGTTCTGGACCCTGCTGCTGACTTACTCGATTTCCATCCCCCTGGGGATCCGCAAGGCCGTGAAGGACGGATCGCGCTTCGATATCTGGACCAGCGGCGCCATCATCGTCGGCTACGCGGTGCCCAGCTTCCTGTTCGCCGTCCTGCTCATCGTCCTGTTCGCCGGCGGATCCTACTGGCAGCTCTTCCCGCTGCGCGGACTGGTTTCCGACAACTGGGATCAGCTCGGCTGGGGCGCGCGCATCCTGGATTACTTCTGGCACATCACCCTGCCGGTACTGTCCATGTGCATAGGCGGCTTCGCCGGCCTGACCATGCTGATGAAGAACTCTTTTCTCGATGAAATCCGGAAGCTTTACGTCATGACCGCGCGCGCCAAGGGCCTGGCGGAAGGCCGGGTACTGTACGGTCACGTGTTCCGCAATG